>CAMMBX010000065.1 GCA_946494345.1 uncultured Mycoplasmatota bacterium
TACTCAAAAGTTGCAGTTAATCTTTCAAAGTTGCATTTACCTTTTCAATTGACCAAAAATAAAAAGATCTAATGATAGACCTTAATTATTAGATTCATGTGATATTTCTTCAATAGTTTTATTATTAGAATTTAATAGAGCCATGCTAGTCCAACTTGATGTTAGTCCATAATCTATATAGATAAGTTGTCCTGACATATAAGAACAGATATCACTTCCTATAACTACCATTGGGTATCCCATATCTTTAGGCTCTGCAGCATATCCATTCCAGCTCTTTAGGAAGATGTTTTCAATCATAGCAGCTCCTTCTTCGGCATTACCTGTTGGACTTGTTGATTTGTTAAAGTCATCAGTTAAGCCGGTAGTTGTATCTCCTGGATTAATAGCATTAATTCTTATTCTTCTATCAATGAACTCTTTACTCATACATTTATAAGTTACATATGAAAGTAAGCATTGTTTAGCGAAAACATAAGAACTTTCTATTTCTTTTGGATGGTCTTCATACCACTTCATCGCTTCATCCCAAGTCTTTAAATTGATTAATTCAACGGCTTTAGGATATACTTGTTGCCAACCAAAGCCTCCAACTGAAGCGATATAAGTTACTGAGCCATGATCTGTTATTCTATCAAGTAGCCTTTCAGTCATATACTTTTGACTATAGAAGTTTACTTTTTGAACTAATAGTTCTTTTCCTTTAAAACCGGCAATACCATGACATAAGAATAAAGCATCAATTTTATCAGGCAAATCATCTATTACTTTATTAATCTCTTCTTTATTACTTAAGTCAGCTTGATAGGCCTTCTTTACAGGTAAATCAATAGGATTAATGTCAATTGCATAAACTTCTGCTCCTAGTTCTAGTAGAAGTTCAGTTGCTGCTTTACTCATTCCAGAAGCAGAACCAGTAATAACAACAGTCTTTCCAACATATCCAAATAATTTTTTTAAATCCATGTAATCATTCCTTTCTATTTTACATTCTTATTGTAACTCTAAAAAGGAATCTTATTTTAATTTTTTGAAAAGTTGGACTTAAATTGACACGTATATTATTGTAAAGTGGTTGTTGATAAGCTGTTTAAGTGGTAGTCTGCTCTTCTACCTAGTTTATAAGCATAGTAACCAGCGGCAGCGATCATAGCAGCATTGTCTGTACAATATTTAAGTGGGGGGATAGAAAGGCGAATATTATTTTCTTTACACATATCACTTAAAGCCTCTCTTAGAATAGAGTTGGCAGCGACTCCACCTGCTACGATTAGATTATTGATTTTATAGTCTTTTAGGGCTTTCTTTGTCTTAGAAACAATGCTTGTAACAGCAACTTTTTGAAAAGATGCAGCAAGGTCGGCTTTATTTATTTCTTTACCTTTTTGCTCTTCATTATGATTTAAGTTTATAACGGCACTCTTTAGACCACTAAATGAGAAGTTATAAGAGTCATCATTTAAAGGAATAGGTAGTTTATATGTAGGCTTACCTTCTTTTGATAGTTTATCTAGTTTAGGACCTCCTGGATAAGGTAAGCCCATTACTCTTGCTACTTTATCATAACACTCTCCTATCGCATCATCTAGAGTTCCTCCTAGTTTTTCAAAGCTAAAGTGGTCTTTCATCTTAATAAGTTCTGTGTGTCCTCCACTTACAACTAGGGCAATTAATGGAAATTTTAAGTCTTCAACCAAACTATTAGCATAGATATGCCCGGCGATATGATGGACTGGTACTAGAGGTTTATTATAGATATAACTTAGAGTTTTAGCCGCTTGCATTCCTACTAAAAGGCTGCCAATTAAACCTGGCCCATAAGTTATGGCGATAGCGGTTACATCTTCTATTTTCATATTCGCTTTCTTTAAACAATCTTCAATTACCAAAGTAATATTTTTAACATGTTCACGACTTGCTATTTCTGGTACTACTCCTCCAAAGTTTTCATGAATATCTATTTGACTAGAGGTACTGGTAGCAATCTCTTCTCTTCCATTCTTAACAATAGAACAACTAGTCTCATCACAACTACTTTCTATTCCAAGTATATATACATCTTTCACATTATCACTTCCTAATTTTATTATTTTTTTCTTTATTGTTTAAATAAAAAGTTGATTTATAATTATTAACTATTATTTTCTTTGATATATTTAACTTTTTCTTTATTTACTAATTCTATAATAAATTTATTAATTTTTAAATAATCTTTTATAGGCAATACAATTCTATCACTTATTCTTCTTAATACCGCTCCTTTTTGTACTTCTTTTTTCTTATATCTCCTAATCATGTTTTTTACATCACGGTTAAGTGCTCTTCTATATGAATTAAATAAGCTTGTTCTTTTAATAATTAGTTTCCCTTTTAGAGATTTATAATTCATATACTTATAAATATGTCTTCCTTCAATAAGAACAGGTTGTTCTATATTTTGTAACAAATATTTATATATTATATCTGTATATTTATAATAGTTTGGCTCTACTGTTTTATTTTCTTTAGTTTTTTTAAATATTTTTTGGCCTTTCATTTCTGGATATAATTTTTCCATTTCTTTTAATAAGTTTTCTATTTCTTCCGGTCTATTAGATATACTAAATCCAAACATCCAATCTAAAGAAAGCAATTTATAATTTTTTTATCTATTACTCTTTTTGCTAATGTTGTTTTTCCAGATCCTATCATACCTGTGATATTTATAATGTCATCATTTGTAAAAATAAATTCGATATCATCTTTATTTTTAAATATACCTACATTATATTTAGACATATTCTATCACCTTTTATTTTTCTTAATTTTGTTATTATAATCACTTCCAAACTTGCTCTTATTTTAACACAAAAGACTCTATTTTTAAAGAGTCTTTTCCATAAGTATTCCGTTTATACCATCATAATATTTTTCTCTTGTAGATACTTTTTTAAAGCCATATTTTTTATAGAGATTAATGGCTGCAATATTATCTTCTTTAACTTCTAAAGTTATATTCTTAATATTATTATCTTGATACTTTTCGACTAGATAGTTTAATAGTTTATTACCAATGCCTTTTCTTCTTTCTTTAGTAGTAACTTCAAACTGTTCTATTTCAATTCTATCATAGATAAGACTATATAGAAGAAAACCTATTATTTTATCTTTTTCCACATAAGTAAGGATTTTTAAGTAAGGATTTGTGGAAAACTCATTTCTAGTTAACTTATAAGTGAAGTTATCCACAGAAAACAGTGGATAACTATCGTATTCTTTAATCATAACCCAGCTTTTTCCTCTGCTTCTGTCTTTTTTAAGTAAATAGGATTTACTAAATGAGGATTAATCCCTTCACTATTTTCATAATGTTTAACTATTTTTAGAATATCTGGATCATACTTAACTTTTTCTAGATTTATATTTATATCATTATTAGTAATAACAGTTACATCACTTAAATCTTTACTTTTATCTAATAAGTCTTGTAAATATATATGAGAATCCTCTACAACTTTATTGTTATCTTTGTCATACATCGCTCCATAGACAAATCCGCGTCTAGCATCTATTAAAGGCATTTTATAAGTATCATTATGACAAGATATGGCCATAGCGGTTAGACCTGATATGGGGGTAATATTTATATTTAAAGCCCAGGCAATAGTCTTGGCAATAGTTATTCCTATTCTAATACCTGTAAAAGAACCTGGTCCATTAACAACTATTATCTTATCTAGGTCTTTAGGGGTAATCTCTGCTTCATCAAACAATTCTATTATTTTAGGTAATGCTTCTTTAGATAAGTCTTTTTCATATTTTTTCTTTACAGAAGATACTAGTTTATCATCAATAACAATACCACTATATAAATAATCACTAGATGTATCTATATATAGAACTCTCATAGAACATCCTCACATAGTTCTTCATATTTAGAACCATATGGTGTAATAGAGATTATTCTTGTATCTTCATCTTCACTAGATAATTTAAATTTAATCTCAAGGCGTTCTTCTGGTAAATAATCTCTTATCATATCAGCCCATTCAATAATACATATACCACCTTTAGTATAATAATCTTCTAGACCAATATCATCAACTTTGCCATCTAGGCGATAAACATCCATATGATATAGTGGTAATTCTCCACTTGTATATTCTTTAA
The DNA here is from genome assembly GCA_946494345.1 of uncultured Mycoplasmatota bacterium. Classification (GTDB taxonomy): domain Bacteria; phylum Bacillota_I; class Bacilli_A; order RF39; family UBA660; genus Onthousia. Next base: position 4,150 of record CAMMBX010000065.1, read on the forward strand.
TAATATTAAAAGTAGGTGATGTTATTTCTTCTTTAACTTCAAGAGAAGAAGCAAAACCTTTAGTAAACATTGTCTTACCTGAACCTAAATCACCTATTAGACAGATAACCATATTAGGAAATTTCTCTGATTCAATATTTTGTGCTAATTCAACTGTATCGCTTTCACTGTAACTAGTTATTTTATAGTTGTTCATAATTATCTCCTCTTTTCTATCTAGTTCATTATAGCAAAGGAGAGAATATTTTTTCAAGATGTTTAGAGATTATTTTTCTATTAGTTGTTTATTTCTATTTCTAAGTGTTCATTATCAGAGATTAAAGGAGTATTTATAATTCTAAATTTCTTGTCATTGTAGAATAAGTATCTTAGCTCATCAAAGTTTTTATCAGGATCTAGCATTAAAGTAGCAAGATCATCTAATTCTTTTAAAGATTCTTTCGTAAGATTAAAAAACTCTTCATCATCATCTATATAACTAGGCATGAATAAATATGATATTTCATCTCCCATAAGAGCATGAAAGTCAAAGAAAAGGGAATATGCTAACATATTTAATCCTTGAAAAGAAGAACCATGAACATATTTATTTATATCATCTTTACCACTTCTAACGTTTAACCAAATTTCTGCTATCCAGGCAAAGTTTTCATGTGGCATATCAATGTGAGAAGCACCGCTTTTTGAATCTGGATCGCAAGTTACCCATCTCTTTTCGTCTTTGTTATAGTATTCTATAATCCAATGGTCTATATACTTACCATCATCAGTAAAATATGAGGCAAAACCACTACGAACTCTACAAGGTATTCCTTTTGCTTTTAGAATAGAAGCAAGTAAGACAGCAACATAGCGACAAGTAATAACTACTTTATGTCTTATTTCCCTATTCTTGGTAAAACCTCGTTCGTCTTGCCTAAAAAGTTCTGCTGTTATAGCAGGAGCGGTTAGTAAGATATCATCATGACTAATATATTTCCACCAAGGATATTCTTCAGAGACATGGTCATGACTTTTACCTTGTTCTAATTGTTCTTTTCTACTTCTTCTTAGTTCTGTTCTATGAATTGTTTGAGACAGTATTAAGTCAGTTAATTCTTCCATATCATCAGTTAAGCTTTTATAATATTCTTTGTATGGTTCATAATTAGTATACATACTTGTTTTTTTATAAAACTCTAATATTTCTTCATTCATAAAAATACCTCCGTATTTATTATAGAGGTTTATTATGATTAAATCTTTACTTCTATACAATGAAAAATGTCATGTTAAAGGAAACCATAATTCAACATAATTATCATAATATATTTCAAGATAATTTTTTTCTTTCAATTTATAGTTTAAGCTAGGTAAATAAACTTTTTCTGCATTATTTATATATTTATTAATGTCTCGAGCTTTAAAAGATTTTGATGTAATAACAAACCATAAAGATGAAGAGAGATTTATCTTTGAAGCATCAGCCCACTTATCTTCTAAACCAATATGATAATAAAACTCTTTAGAACTATTCCTTATAAGTTCCGAAATTCCATAACGTTTTTTAGTATGAGTAAATACTACATTTTCAATTTTAATCTTTTTCCAAAAGCTTTCTATAAAACTTGAATTATTATTTGTAGGAAATAATTCTTTTTTTGTATATAAAGTAAACTTTTTATCATAAACAATCTTATATTTTATATTATCATTGTTAGTAGGATTAAATTCAAAATGCAGTATTGGATAAACTTTAGAAGGCATACCATTTTTAACTTCTTTTGGTGTTACATTATGAAAAGATATAAAACTTCTTGTAAAGGATGAGGGGTTTGTATAGCCATAGTTGTTGGCAACTTCAATTACTTTCATGTTATTACGTAAGTCTTTGGCTGCTAAAGTTAGTCTTCTATACCGTACATATTCCTTCATCGTAATTCCTGTTAGAAGTTTAAATAATTGCTCTGCTGTATAAAGATTTGTGCCTAAAATTCTAGCAATGTAATTGTAATTTATTTTTGTCTTTAGATTATTTTCTAGATAATCTATAACTTCATTTAATTGTTTATAGATATTCATACATTAACACCCAAAAAATAGTATATCAAAAAAAGACTTATCAGTTAAGATAAAGCCTTTTATAAACAAAAAAATAGTAAGCAACTTCCTATTTTCGCATACACTATCGTCGGCGTTAAGTGGCTTAACTTCTGTGTTCGGGATGGGAACAGGTGTACCCCACTTGCTATCGTTACTTACTAAAATATAGAGAAATAATTCTCTGAAAACATAGATATTGTGTTCATCAAATTTATTAAATAGGGTTAAATCCTCGATCTATTAGTACTGGTCAGCTCAACATGTCGCCATGCTTCCACCTCCAGCCTATCAACCAGATAGTCTTTCTGGGATCTTACTATATAAAATATGGGAAAACTCATCTTAAAGTTGGCTTCCCGCTTAGATGCTTTCAGCGGTTATCCATTCCCAACATAGCTACTCTGCACTGCAACTGGCGTTACAACAGATACACCAGAGGTTGGTCCATCCCGGTCCTCTCGTACTAAGGATAGCTCTCTTCAATTTTCCTACGCCCA
>CAMMBX010000066.1 GCA_946494345.1 uncultured Mycoplasmatota bacterium
TACTATTAACTCTATATAAACCATTAAAACATGCTTTATTTAAATAAATAGTTCTAGCAGCTCTCTTATAATCAGCAAGATGGCTAAACTTTTTCTTATCTCTATCTAAATTTCTTATTTCATAATAATATTCTTCAGAATGATTTAGTTCATGCTTATTTAACTCGTTACACATAGAAGTAAATTTTTTATCATCTTTAATACATTCATATACATTCATTAATTCTTTATTATAATCATTTATGACTGCTTTTTTAGGAGCAAGTTCAAATAATAAAGCTCCTCCGCCAACAAATGGTTCATAATATGTATCAAAGTGTAAAGGTGCTAATTTAATTAACTTATCAACAACTGATCTTTTTCCTCCTGCCCATTTAACAAATGGTTTTCCTTTTAACATTTCTACCACCTCCAAGATGTCATAACTTATAGTACAAATACCATTTTAATTATATCATTGATTAACTGTATTTAAAAGCTATAGTAGTTATTTTGATAAACAAAAAAGAGCCAAAGCTCTCTTAATAAAACTATTTAATTACTTCTTTCTTTTATTTACAACTTTAAATATATCAAAAGGTAATATTGCTAGTAACACTAGACCAATTATAAGAAGCCACCATTTTAGTTCTAAGGGCGTTGTATTGGCAACAGTATTAAAGAAAGGAACATAAACAAACATAGTTAAGCCAATAATAACACCCAGATTAACAATTAAAGATACTTTATCCTTAAAACTCTTAACAAATGCTTTTAAAGTAAAGTCATTACCTCTTAACTGATATGTAATAAGCATAATAGATAATACTAAAATTGCATATGCAACTGTTATTGATAAATTAGTATCAATATTATTATGAATTAAAAGAAAATAAGTTATAAATACTACTAGAAAGATTAATAGTCCTTGAGAAATACTACTAATAGCATTTTTTAAATTTAAAATTGCTTCGTTTATATTTCTTGGCTTTTCCTGCATAATATCCGAAGAAGGTTTTATTCTTTGGAAAACAATTGAGGAGGTTGGATCAATTAATAATTCAAGTAACATAACATGAATAGGAAGTAATAAGGTTGGGAGTTTAAATACTGGTACAAATAAAGATAACAAAGCTATAGGTATATGAATAGCAATTACATAAGAGATAGCTTTTCTTATATTATGATATATCGTCCTACCATTTTCAATTGCTTTTACAATAGTATTAAAATTATCATCTAATAAAATTAAATCAGCAGACTCTTTAGCAACATTAGTACCTCTTTTTCCCATAGCAATACCTACATTCGCTTTCTTTAAAGCCGGAGCATCATTAACCCCATCTCCCGTCATCGCTACAATCTTATTATCTTTTTGTAAAGCATTGACTATTCTCATCTTATGATTAGGATATACTCTTGCAAAAATATTAACAGTCTTAGCTTTTTCAAATAATTCTTCATCTGACATATTTTCTAATTCATTACCAGTAATAACTTCATCATAATTAGCAAGATTTATTTTCTTGGCAATACCTTTAGCAGTCTCACCATTATCACCTGTTATCATAATTACTCTAACTCCTGCAGAATAACACTCACTTAATGATGTTTTTACACCAAAACGAGGTGGATCATATAAGGCAATTAATCCTTCAAAAGTTAATTTAGCCTCAAACAAACTATTAGGAATATTTTTTAAACTATTATTTCTTGCTACTGCTAAAACTCTAAAGCCTTCATTAGAATATTCATCTATTTTCTTTTTTATTTCTGCATTTTTTTTCTTATCTAAATTACATAGTGGTAAAACACTTTCATATGCACCTTTTACACATAACAACTTATTATCCCATACTTGACCTGTCATTTTAGTCTCTGGTGTAAAAGCATATTCTTTAGTTATTTTTTCACTATAGTTAATATCATTTTTTGATTTACAATACTCTTTTATAGCAATTTCCATTGGATCATAAGCGACAAGAGGACATGATAAATAAGATGTTTCTAAAAAAGTATCACTATATTCATATATATCTTGAACCTTCATTTTATTTTCTGTTAATGTTCCTGTCTTATCAGTACATAAAACATTTACAGCTCCTAAAGTTTCTATTGTTTTCATATTTCTTGTAATAGTCTTTTTCTTAGTTAAATCCCAAGCCCCCATCGCTAAAAAGACAGTTAAGACTACAGGTATTTCTTCTGGAATAGTTGCCATAGCAATAGTAACACCTGCTAAAATCGCTTCAATAATTCTTTTAGAAAAAACTAATTCTGGATGATTAATATAATTTATTACTATAGTTAAAAGAAACACAATAAAACTAATTATCGTACAAATAAATACTAACTTATTTATCTGTTTTTCAAGAGGAGTTCTTTCTTTTTTTATTTCTTTTAAAGATTCTCCAATACGTCCAAACTCAGTATTTTTACCAACCGATACTATTTCTATAACTCCTAAACCATTTGTTACATTTGTCCCAGAATAACACATATTTAACTTAAAATGATTATCTTTATCTTCTTTACAATTCTTATAAACAACTAAAGACTCTCCTGTTAAAGATGATTCATTAACACCTAAACTCTGAGTATATAAAAGCTTACCATCTGCAGGAACACTATCTCCTTCTCCAAGTAAAACAATATCCCCTACTACAACTTCTTCACTAGAAATAACTTCTTCTTTTCCTTCTCTTATTACTTTAACATTTAAAGCTGATAGTTTATTTAACTCTTCCAAAGCTTTATCCGTTTTAGTTTCTTGAATATATTCTATAAGACAGATTGCTAATACAAATATCAACATAATTATTCCATCTCTATACTCACCAACAATAAAATAAATACTAGCAGCGATAATTAGAAGAAGAAACATTGGTTCTTTAAATATACTAAGTATCTTCAAAATTAGTGGTTGTTTTTTCTTCTCTTCTAATTTATTTACTCCATATTTTTCTTTTGAGTTAATAACTTCTTCCTTAGTTAATCCCCCAAACTTTTTTAATAAATCTTTTTTGTTATCTTTCATAAATACCTCCTATAATCTAGATAACCCTTTACCACTAAATTTGTAATTTTGAACAAAAAAAAACACCCACTAGTCAGTATTAGTAACTACTGTCCCGTGGGTGTATATTCCACTGTCACAATAAGTGACCCGACTCCATGATTTATATCACGGTCTGTTCAGTTTGTACTGTAGTATATATGCAGTGCAAAGAGTTATTGTCATATTATCATATGCATTAACCTTTGTCAATGATTCTTGTAACTATTAAAAAGCAATTTTAATTTCACATTTTGAGAAAAAATCATTTTACAAAAAAAAGACAAATTTACTATAAATATTAGTCTAATTTATCCAATTCATTAAAAATCAAATGATTGAATTTGAGATTTTCTTTATTTAAAATTTGTTTAATAAAACTAGGTCTAATATCATAATTATTTATTTCTTTTAAATCAATCCACTTAAAGTCTAATTTTATTTTATGACCTTTATCATTTTCTACTATAGTAAAATTATTTGTCCCTATATTTTCTATAGGAGTCATTAAATAATAGAAAGATATTTCATGAATTTTTTTAGAGTATTTATTTATAAAATAGTTTTCTACAACACCTAAATATTCACTAATATCAAACTTTTTTCCTACTTCTTCTAACAATTCTCGTTTAACTGCAACTTCTGTTGTTTCACCTAACTCTACATAACCTCCAGGTAAACAAAGAAATCCACTATCATCCATATCAACTAACAAAAGTTTATTATCTTTTATAATTAAACCTGATACTCTAAACTTAAAATTATAATCATCCGTTTTAATTTTTATACTTTCACGCATATAATAATCACCTATATTCCTAACAAATTATTAAATTTATAATTGATATAAATTAATTAAACTATCTATTTTTATTTTCTACTACTAGTTTTAAAAGTTATCACTATTTTTAATTGATGTTTTTCTTTAACTGCTTTTATATTACCATTTAACTGTTCTACAAATTCTTTCGCAATTGCAAGACCTAATCCCGTATTACCTTTTGTCCTAGATATATCAACTGTATAAAACTCATCAAAAACTCTATCTACATCTAAATCGTTATATAATAAGTTATTAATAAATTCAATTTTAATTTTATCTTCATTTTGATTTAATTTTATACATAAATTACCATCACTATGTTTATAAGCATTTCTTATCAAATTATCAAAAACTCTAATAAGCATTAATTCATTAGATTTAATATTAATTTTTCTTCTATTCGTTTTAAAATCTATACATCTATTATCATTAGAAAAATCTTCATAATGATTAGAAATTGCTTTCTCTATAACAGCTACTAAATTTAGTTCTATAAGTTCTATATTTTTATTATTAGATAGTATTTTTGAAAACTCAAAAAAGGAATCAATTAATTCTGATAATCGTTTTAATCTTTCTTTCACTATTTTAAGATTTTTTATTTTTTCTTGTTCTGTCATATGAGAGTCTAGCATTAAACTTACATATCCTAACGATGAAGTTAAAGGCGTACGTAAATCATGAGAAATATTTCTAATCATTTTAACGAAATTAGCATTTCTTCTTTCTAACTTACTCTCTTTACTTTTTATTTCTGTTAAATGAATATTAATACACTCTACTAATTCTTTTATTTCTTTTGATGAAAATTCGGTATGAACTAAACCATTTGTTCTTCTAGATAAAACTAAATCTAATTCCCTCTTTATTCTTTTTAATTCTCTTTTCATAAAAAAAAGATAGCAGGCTAGAAATAAAATAATAATAACTAAGATTACTAATATTATTTCCATATGCTCACTACCTTTCTACTTTATTTCTGTTTTTCTAAATACACTATAGCCAATAACATTAAATACTATGATATAGAATATTGCCAAAACTAAAGTCTTAAGTATGTAGGTATTACTTGGGTTTGCTACTAAATTACCAATAATATATTGAAATTCATAATTTAAAATATTAGCTGAATCAAGATGGAATAATGTTGCAACTCCCATAATTATTAATTGAACAACCATAATTAATGGTATTGTAATACTATTAAATGTTCCTGTTTTTCTAAAACAAAAGCCAATACATACTAACATACTTATTATAGCATACAAAATTGGTAATTGTAGTATAGTAAGTTTTGTTATCTCTAAAATTCCAGCTGAAAATTCTTTTCCATTCATGATTAGATTAATAACATAACTACCATAATTATTGATTAATATTAAAACTGTTCCAAGGCCTAGACAAGTAATTAATTTAGAAAAATAGTATTTTTTTCTTGATATTGCTGATGATAATGTATTTTTAGCTGTTGAATTTGATAAATCTGTAACTAGGACTATTACCACCACAATGATAAAAAAGTAATAAAGATTAGCATTTGCTCCTAATTGTGCTTTATCTAATGGGTATGCTCCATACTCTTTCATAAGTTTTCTTGTTTCTAATATAGAATTGGTTTCGTTAACTAATTCTAATGTTTCTTCTTGTTTTGTATTTGTTTGTTCAGTACTAGATGATACGGTAATACCAATATGTCCTGGACTCATGGCAAAGCAACTTACCGCTGCTAGAAAAAGTATAAAAATAATCGCAACATAGATAGATTTTCCTCTAAAAATTCTATATAAATCTGATTTAATTATATTTAACATTATTTAGCACCATCCTTTATTAGAGAATCAAAATAATCTTCTAATGAGATTCCTGATTCATATATTCCCATTACATCAATATCATTTGCTAGTAAGGTTTTATTTACTTTCAAAGTATTTTCTAAATAATCATAAAGTCTTATTTCCGTATTATCAATTACTTTATAATTAGTAGTTTTAAGCTCTTGTTCTAATACAACAGTTGCTTTCTTAACATCTTTAGTTCTTATTACAATACATTTACTACATTCTAAATCAAGTTCTTCTTTAGATAAATCTTTAATTATTCTTCCCTTATCTATAAAACAAAAATGATTAGCAATTAAATATAATTCGGATAGAATATGACTAGATATTAAAATTGTGATTTTTTCTTCCTCATTTAACCTTTTTAACGTATCTCTTATTTCTTTGATACCAATTGGATCTAGTCCATTAATGGGTTCATCTAAAATAATAAAATCTGGGTTATCTAATATAGCAAAAGCAATACCTAATCTTTGCTTCATCCCCAAAGAAAAGTTTTTAAACTTCTTATCTTTCTCTTTAAATAAATCTACAGCTTTTAAAACTTTATCAATCTGCTTATCATTAGTAATTCCTTTTTGAATTGCATAATACTTTAGATTTTGATAAGCTGTAAGACTCCCAAAGAAGGCTGGACTTTCAATTAAACAACCTATTCTTCTTTTAGATTCTGTTAGTTCTTCTTCACTACCAAACAAAGAAAAAGTTCCTCCAGTTTTATTAGTTAATGTAGTAATAGTTTTCATTAATGTTGTTTTACCAGCACCATTTCTACCAATAAGTCCATATATATCACCTTTATGAATTGTTATATTATCATTATCTAAGGCCACAAAATCTTTATATTTTTTTGTTAAATTAACTGTTTGCAATACAACCCCTTGCATACACATCTTCCTTTCTTTAACCATTATACAAAAAAAGTGTTAAAAAACTCTTAACACAATCCTTAAATTTTCCTTAATTTTTAAATTT
>CAMMBX010000067.1 GCA_946494345.1 uncultured Mycoplasmatota bacterium
TAAAATGTGTCCACTTTCTTGACATAAGTCCCCATATAAAATACCTTCTTTCTTAGCTTTACTAATCTAATTTTTGTTGTAGTTCTTTTAATTTGTTTAAAAATTCATTAGTTTTTCTAATCTCTTCATCAAACTTTTGATAATTAGCAGTATTCTCTAATTCTAAAGTTGTATTTCTCTTTATAGGTTCTTCTTCAATACCATAAATAGGACTAATTATTGGACTAGGATGATATGTACTTTTCTTTTCTTTATAAGCTTGATGAGGAGTACTAGAAACAGTTACAGGCTTTTCCTTTGCACCTAAGAAGTCATCTATAGATAATTTAGGTTTCTCTTCTTCCTTATTTTCTTCTACTTCTAATACTTCTATTTCTTCTTTTTCTTTCTTATATCTTTCTTCTAATTCTTGAATACTTATTGGTTCATTACCATCATCTTGATATTGTGTGACTTCATTCTGTTCTGTAATAGTTTTACCTTTAGCAAGTAACTCATCAAGACTAATAATAGCATTTTCTTCTTGTTCTGTTTCAAACTTAGTAAGTTCGATATTTTCAGTTTTTTCTTCATTTTCTAATTTCTTTAATTCTTCAGTAATTCTTTCTAGTTCAGCTTTCGCTTCACTTTCGGTATAAACTTCATCTTTATATTTAATTACCTCTTCTTCATTTTTTGGACTTTCAACAGGAGTAATTGTAATAGGTTCTAACACCTCAACTTTTTCTTCCTGTTGATTATTTAAAATTATACTATCATTAGTAGTAATAGGTGTCTCATTAGTACTAACTACTACTGGCTTTACTTCAACTGGACTAACCATTCCTTTATCTATAACAACTTCTTTAACTGTATTAACTTGATTATCTTGAGTTGGAACTTTTTCTTCCTTTACTTCTTCTACAACAACAGGATTAACTACTTTAGCTTGTAATGGTTCTACATTTACTACTTCTTTAACCTCTTCTATCTTTTTAGGCTCTTCTTTTACAATAGTAGCTTTAGAATCTTCTTGTTTTTTAGCTTTTTCTCTTGCTACTTCTTCTACTAGTTTATTTAGTTCCATAGTGTTATTTTGAAGTTTTTTCTTTTCTTCGTGTTTTTTCATAAAGTCATGAAACCAAAGAACAAAATACACAAATAAAATAAGACCAATAATCGCTAGAACGATTAATACCTCTTTAGTTGCTAAAAAATCTATTATATCTTCCATACTTACCATTATCATAAAACAGCACCTCTTTACTACGTTTATACAAATAAGTTTAGCATAGTATTAAATATTAAAAAAGTAGTTACATTTAATTTTACAATAATTTTTACATTTCATTTACATAGTACATTTACAATAATTTACGAACAAATTTTTACATATTTTTTAATATTTACAGTCATATATATAAGTAGGAGGAAAGTTCATGAAAAAGGAAACCTTTATTAAATCAACAATTATTCTTATAATTGGAGGATTTTTAACTAAAGCTTTAGGGATGATTATAAAAATAGTAATGAGTAGATTAATGGGAAGTGAAGGTATTGGTCTATATATGTTAGTATTGCCAACTTTTTCTTTACTAATAGGTCTATGCCAATTTGGTATTCCAACAGCTTTATCAAAATTAATTGCAGAAGACTCTAAAAATAATAAAAGGCTTCTTTTTTCTCTGCTTCCTATTTCTTTAGTAATTAATATAATTATTATTTCTTTTGTTATTATTGTTGCTCCTACTCTTGCCTTTAACTTCTTGCATGAAGAAAGAGCCCTACTACCTATCCTTGCTATTTGTGTTGTTTTACCATTAACAAGTACTTCTAGTATTTTAAGAAGTTATTTCTTTGGAAGACAACAAATGTTACCTCATGTTACATCTAACGTTTTAGAAGATATTATAAGACTTATTTTAATTATTATAGGTGTTCCTATCTTTATTAACAAAGGATTAGATGTTGCCGTTACTTTTGTAATTTTAACTAATATTATTAGTGAATTATCTTCTATTTTAGTATTGTTCTTCTTCTTACCAAAAAATTTAACAATAAAGAAAAAGGACTTGGCTTTTAATAAAAGTTATGCTAAAGAAGCACTTGGTATAAGTGTTCCTTCTACTGCTAGTAGATTAATAGGATCTTTTGGTTATTTTTTAGAGCCAATAATATTAACAAATGCCTTAACTTATGTAGGATATAGTTCTAACTTTATTGTAACAGAGTATGGTGTTATCAGTGGTTTTGTTATGCCTCTTTTACTTTTACCATCTTTCTTTACAATGGCAATAAGTCAAGCCTTGCTACCTATTATATCGAAAGCGACTAGTAGTAAGCATTATGATTATGCTAAGAAAAAGTTAAAACAAGCGATAGGTATATCTCTTTTAATAGGAGTTCCTGCTTCTTTTCTTCTTGCTATTTTTCCAGAGTTCTTCTTAGGTTTAATTTATAATACTCATGAAGGAGTCGCCTATATGAGGTTTCTTGCCCCTATTTGTATTTTACAATATATTCAAGCCCCTCTTTCTGCCTGTTTAGATGCGATGGGTCTTACTAAGTTGGGACTTAAGGCAACTATTGCAGGGACTCTAATTAGAACAACCTTTCTTCTTATTTTCTCTTTATTAAAAATAGGAATGTGGGGGCTTATCTTCTCAACAAGTTTAAATGTTGTATTTACAACCTTTTATAACTTATATCAAGTTAAAACTAGCTTAAAAAATAAAGAGTTATAATGAATCCATATAATTATTAACTTTCATCCTAACAAACAGTTTTATCTTTATTGGTATTAATATAATCATATATTTTTATCAATATATTTATTTAAGTTTTTATTAATAATATAATGTGCATAGTCTATTCATATACTAGCAGCGAAAGATATAGAAGCATATTTATATTATAGATTTTACTACTGCTTATCTACTAGTTCTAAATTAATTTTTTCAATTTTATTGTAGACTTTTAATAATAGATTTGTTGTAACTTTTTATTTATCTTTCATATAACTGCTTTCCTTATTAGAGTAATATATTTTTGCATAAAAAGCAAAAACTACTTCGTCTTTTACTTATTTGCTAATTTAAGGTATAATATTGCCAAAAGAGGTGATACTTTTGCAAAAAGTAAAGATTCTAGTTGTAGATGATGAGAAAAATATTAGAGAGGTAATTAAAGAATATGCTTCATTAGAAAATTATGACGTTATGGAAGCGGACTCTGGGCTTAGAGCTTTAGAATTATTAAATAAAGAGAAGTTTGATTTAATGATTTTAGATATAATGATGCCTATTATGGATGGTTTTACTTTACTTAATAGTATTCCTAAAGAAAAAAGAATACCTACTATTATTTTGTCCGCAAGAGATGATGAGATTGATAAGCTCGAAGGTTTTGATAGAGGTGTTGATGATTATTTATGTAAACCTTTTTCTCCTCGAGAGTTAATGGCTAGAGTTAAAGCTATTTTGAAAAGGACTAAGGGAGATATTGATAGTTATTCTTATGACAAGTTAGTTGTTAATTTTTTAGAGCATACTATTAGAATAGATGATCAAGAAATTAATGTTACTCCTAAAGAGTTTCTTATATTAAAGTATTTTATTAGTAATAAAAAAATTGCTATTTCAAGAGAACAACTATTAAATAAGATTTGGAGCTATGACTTTTATGGAGATGATAGAACTATTGATACACATATTAAAATGCTTAGAAACAATTTAGGTAGATATAGAGATTTAATTGTTACAGTTAGAGGTATAGGTTATAAATTTGATGATGAAAAATAAACTATCTACAAAAATATTTATATATCTTGCCATATTTTCTCTTTTTATTCTTATTTTTCTTTTCTTTTTCCAGGTTATCTTTATAAATACATTCTATGAATGGACTAAGACGAGAACTATTAAAGAATTATCTAAAGATATTTTATCCGTAGAAGATGATATTTCTTTATATGATAAACTTGATAGAGTATCTTATGAAGAGAATGTTTGTATTGAACTTAGTAATAGTAATGGAGATAATCTCTACTCTACCTATGGAAACAATTGTAATTTAAGATCTAAAACTATTAAGAAAAAATTTATTTATAGTAATAAGAATACTAAAACTTATAATTTAGTTAACACTTTTACAAAGGAAAAAAGTATAATGACTGCTACTAAACTTAGTAATAATCTTTATATTTTTATTTCTACATCACTAATACCACTTGACTCTACAATTAATATTATTGAACAGCAGTTGATTGTTGTTAGTATTGTTGTTTTATTACTTAGTATAATAGTTGCATATTTTATATCTAAAAGATTATCTAATCCAATAATTAGAATTTCTAAAGCAGCTAAATTAATTTCTAAAGGTAAACTTAAGACTAATTTTGATTCCGGTAGTGATATAAAAGAACTTGTGGATCTAACTAATGCTTTAAATGATATGAAAGAAGAACTTTCTAAGACTGAAGAGTTGCAAAAAGATTTAATGGCTAATGTTTCACATGATTTGAAAACTCCTCTTACGATGATAAAAGCTTATGCAGAGTTAATTTTAGATATTAATATTAATGATAAAGAAAAATGTAAAGATAACTTAAATGTTATTATTGAAGAAGTTAATCGTCTTAATAATTTAGTTAACGATATCTTAGCTTTAACTAAAGTAGAAAATGATTTAGATAAGCTTGATATTAGTAGTTTTGATTTAATTAAACTAATAGAAAAAATTGTAAAACAGCATAATATTTATGTTATTAAAGATGGCTATAATATAGAATTTATCCATGATAATATTAATAAACTTATGATAGAAGCTGACAAAAAGAAGATTGAACAAGTAATATATAATTTACTTAATAATGCATTAAACTATACGGGTGATGATAAGAAAGTTATTATTAAAGTAGTAGATAATGATAAAGATTATACTATTATGGTAATAGATAGTGGTAAAGGCATAGATAAAAAAGAAATTGATCATATCTTTGATAGATATTACCGAAGTAAGAAAAATCATAAGAGATATGTTTATGGGACAGGACTAGGTTTATCTATTGTTAAGAATATCTTAATATTACATAATTATCCTTATGGAGTTAAATCTATTAAAAATAAAGGAACAACTTTTTATTTTAAAATAAAGAAAGATAGTTAGTCTTTCTTTTTTAGTATTCTAATATATTTATCTCCATATTTCTTAGTTTTAAGTTCTTCATAATAATTACTAAATTCTAGTTTATCTAAACTATCACTTTCTAATATTATTAAAGATGTTTCTTTGATTAAGTTTAATTCTTCTATTTTTTCTAAGGCATGTTTTATATAGTCTGTTTTATATGGAGGATCTATAAAAATAAGATCAATTTTTTTAGGATAGATTTTTTCTAAGGCTTTTAAATAGTCCATAGTAAAAATAGTTATATTAGTATTAACATTTAACATATCTAAATTACTTTTTATAGTTTTAGTAGCCATATATTCTTTATCAACAAATATTACTTCTTTTGCACCCATACTTAAAGCTTCTATTCCTAGGGCACCACTACCTGCAAAGAGATCAAGACAAACACTATTATCTAGATAATCATTTATAGTAGCAAATAAAGATTCTTTTACTCTATCCATTGTTGGTCTTGTTCCTTTTAAGGTATAACCTTTTAAGAGTCTTCCTTTATATTTACCACTAATTATTTTCATTTATATCACTACTCTCTTTAAAAATATTATTTAGTTTTAGTATTAACATATTTGTTTCATTTTCTAATTTTTTATATCTCTTAAAATTTTCATTATTATATATTTCTTTTCTTAAAGACTCATTATTAGTAACCTTATATTCTTTGATAGATTCTAAAAGCTTTTTGTCATTATTAATGTCATTTAAAGATTCTTTTATAGAAAAGTTTAACTTAGAGTTCTTTATTTTTGATAACAATTCTTGATAAATTAACATATAATCCATAGTTAGTCCTCTTTTCTATTTATAATATATCACATTTTTGGCACAAATAAAAATAGCATTTCATATTTCATATTTCATATTTCACATTATATATGATTTATGCTATTTCATAATTTCTAAGAAAGACTTTATTAGGTTCAAGCTGTTAGAAATATTTTCTATTTTATCTGTTGCTCTTAAACGATATTTTTCTTTCATTTCTTCTTCTAGGCTTTTAAGAAATAAGGGATTTCTATTTAGATATTTATACCAATATGAATTTTCTCTTAAATATCTATAAAGATTAGGATTACTTTTTATTTTTAATCTTGTTTCTACTTGCATTAGTCCTCATAGTATTTATTAATTGGTCGTTCTTCATAATTAGGAGAAAAATCATTATTATTTTTAGGTACTATTTCACTAATTAAACTTACCGCTTTCTGTAATCCATTAACACTTTTTTGGACGGTATCTAAATCAATATTTCTAAATAAATTAGTTATTTCTTTAAAAGATAGGGAACTATTATTTTCTTTTGTTTCCTTTTTAGAAGTTAATAATTCATCAAAGACATTACTATCTTCTCCATACATATCATAGGCTTCATATAATTTTTGAAAAGTAGTTTT
>CAMMBX010000068.1 GCA_946494345.1 uncultured Mycoplasmatota bacterium
GTTTTCTGACATTTTTATTTTAGTCATTTCCTACATTTTTATCTTAGCATTATCACAAAACGTTGTAGGTATGGCTTTGGAAAAAGCAACTGGCACATTAAATAAAAGCGGTGTATCTTACAGAATAGAATATAAAGACACTAACGATGAAGAAGATAATACAGTCATAAAACAAAGTATAAAAGCAAATAAAAAAATAGAAAATACAGAAATAGTAACTATTACAGTTGCAAGAAATAACAATAACGAAACTGACAATAACACTAATAACGATGATGAAACATCTAACGAAGATAAAGAAAATTCTACTTCTACTGATGAAGTAAATCAAAACCAAGAAAAAGATCTACAAAATTAAGTAGATCTTTTCTAATACATAGATACTTCTACAACATTAAAAGTAGCATTTTGCATTGCTTCTAAATCTTCACTACTAACATAAGTAAAAATATCAAAATCTTGACTCTGATTAGCACCTAAACTATTAGCATAAACATAATCAGTATCAATCCTACTACCATTTACATCAACCGCTTCAATTTGAATAGTAAATGATTTAACATCATCTGTCTTATTAGTGACAGTAACAGTTAATTTAGAATCAACTAATCCATAATCTCCTAAACTACCTTCAAAAGTACCAATACTAACATCAACATCCTTGCCAAGAATCTCTTCAGTATTATTACCAGCAGCATTATCTAAATCATCAGATACTTTATCTAAAGACTCAGCCCAACTACTTTGTAAAGATAAAGTGATTACAACTGATAATATTCCTAAAATTAAACCGGCTATCGCTTTACCTTTACTTGCCTTCTTAACTAAACAAACAATTACAAATATAACTGCAAATATTCCTAAAAAGAAGGATGCATTATTAAGAACTGGAATAAAAGATAAACAAATACCAATAATACCTAGTACTAAAGCTGCAGTAGCTAACCCGCTTTTTCTCTCTTTTAAATCTTTAAAATCCTCATCCATACTTTATTTACTCCTTTCCACCACTATTATATAATAAAATTAATAAAATAATCTTGCAGTAAATAGTTCGTGTGAATATTTTGCAGTAAATAATGTCATACCTATATTAGGAGGTATGTATGAAACTAAAATTTAATAATCTAAAAGATTTACTAATTTTTAACATAAAATATTATCGCTATGTAAATAACTATTCTCAAGAAAAATTAGCAGAACTATCTAAACTAAGCCCAAGATACATTACTGACATTGAAAGAGGCCTACACTGTCCAACAATTCCAAAATTAGAAAGCCTTGCTAAATCTCTTAATATTGAGCCATATGAATTATTTATGAATAAAGAAAGAGATAAAGATATAATAGAAAAAATGAATAAAAATAGACAATATAATCAAAAATAAGACCACATCACAATGATGTAGTCTTTTTATAAACTATTAGCATTAGTATGAACATTAGTCTTGGAAACAACAACCTCAGTTGTCTTTTGAAAACAATTTGGATACTTTCTAGCTTGTAGTATTTCATCTTCTCTAATAGAATCAGTATCACCTATTCCATTCAAAGTACAAATATCACTTCCTAAACTATAAGCTGAATCACCAGAAACAGTTCTATATAATAATGAAGCATCTTGAACAGAATCATATCTAAAATAATCATTGTATCTTGCTAGCCCTTCTAACAATTTATCAGTATCAATATCTTTATCTTGACTAACAGCAATAGTAACATTAGGCATAAGTTGATTACCAACCTCATTTTCAATATCAGAAGGCACCAATTTAGTATTATACATAGATATATCTTTAACGCCCTTTTCAATATCACTATCAAACGCAACGCTCATACCTACTGCTAATAAATCAGCATGATTATTACCATCATTATAATTAGCAATTACTTTATAACCTGGTCCATTATAATCAGTAAAAGCAATAAAACATTCATTTCCTACTTTATTTAATTCATTAATATTTCTAACTTCACAATTTAATCCTGAATCGTTCAACTCTTCTTGTGCTTTATTAATTTTCTCATCATCTATGCCATCATTAACCAAAACAACATTTAAAGAAGATAAATCATCAGTACTAGTATTAATTGTATAGCTATCATCGTCTATTGTATTTGTAACATTAACATCATTACTAGTATTAACATTCTTATTACTAAGACTATGAATACCAAATCCTACTAATCCTACTGCCATAGCAATAATAACACCTTTAACAGCCATTCTTCTAAGACGAACCTTTTTCTTTGCAAATCCTACTGTTTCTTTTCTAAGCTTAAAATTAGTAATTTTCCCATTCTCATTTTTCATAAAAATACCTACTTTCTACTAGTATTTGTAGCAATTACATTAAGTAATCTAACTATCTCGCCAAGGCCATAAACTAAACTACAAAAAACAAAACTAGCAAGCCAAAACAAAAGAGTTAAAGATAAATTATATTCAGTTTTCGTACAAGTAGCAAACAATTCAGAAGTCTCACTACAAGCAGGAAATAAATTTCCTATAATTACACCGGTAATAAACAAAAATATAAATAAACACACTGCTAATTGTTGATAAAAATTATAATTTCTCTTTTTTTGAACTTCGTTGCTTATTTTTTTTAATTTAGGTAAATCTTGACGTTCTTCATCTATTTCATCAAACAAATCTCTCATTTTAAATCCTCCTCTTTATTCTTTTTAGGACGACCACGTCTTTTTGTTTCCTTTGGTTTATCTAAAGATGTATCTTGAACTTTATCATCTTCTACAATAACTTCTTTAGTAACTGTATCTTCATCTTGTTCCTCTTTCTTATTCTTAGAAGAAGTCTTTTCTTTTGTCTCAATATATTCCTTATATAAATATATATATCTAACAAACATAAATTGATAAATAGCTTCTAATAAATAAACTACTACATCTTCAAAAGTATTTACTGAAACTAAAGATACTATCAAACTAATAGCAATAATTCCAATTAACAAATAATAATATTGTCCATTATTAATTTCTGCTAAAGGACTATCAGAAAGTTTTAAATCTTTACCAATAACAGTACTAGTAAAAAAAGAATAACCAAAATACAATGTAAATAATACATTAAAAGCTAAACTCAATATTGAACTAAAACCAAAAGATTGAAAAATTGTAAACAAACTAGCAAAAGTTGTTAGTACAAAAAATGCAAACATAATTACATTTAGATAATCAAAGTATTTTTTACCAAACTTGACTCTAATTAAAATAAAATAAATTAAACTGATTAAATAAACACTATTATGATTAATAATAGATCTAAATATATCACCAGCTTCCATATGACTTTGAATTGCAAAAGACTGTGACAATATTATAAGAACAACCAATAATCCTATTAAAATAAAAGTAATCATACTAGGACTATCAAAAAAATCTTTTTCATTCTTTTTACTCATTATTTTAATACCTCCTCATTTACTCCATAATAATTATACCATAATTTTAAAAGAAAAGAATATCAATTAATCAACTAATACTCTTTTCCGGTAAGCTTTTTTTGAAACAACTTTATAATCATCTTTTATTTTATTTAATTTATTATACTTAGAGCCATATTTTTTAGCAACAAGTTTAACAAATAAATCTTTTTCATAATATCCATCAAGTAAGTTTTTATCACCTTTCATAAGACCATAAACATTAATAACATCAACATTATTCCCACTTAACTCATCAAAAGACCAATCACTCACTTTATAGATATTATAATTATCATCAGTAACATCTTGATTATATATTAAATAATTACCACACTTTAATGTGACTTTTTTACTATTATCATCAAAAACCACCTTTGATTCATAGAAGTCACAATAATCATCACCAGAAAAATTATTTTTTATCTTTGTTACTAAATTACTATCAATTAATTCATATAAATAAACTATATCTTCACTAGTATTATTATTATAATTAACAGCATTAATCCCAACTGTTTTAGCATTATATCTAAACACTTGATACTTTTCTTTTTGATTATTATTAATAACTATAAATAAAAGTATTGCACTAAGTACTAAACAAGTAACAGCAACTGTTAAAAACTCATAAGTTCCCCTTCCATTCTCATTAAATCTTACTTTCATAATTCTTTACTTTTCCTTCTATATTGTCATCAACTAATTTAATAGTATCTATACAAAGTTTCAAAGCACTATCATAACTGCCTTTAAAGAAAAGGGAACTAGCTCTATTAAGGCCTTCATTAATATCTTCATGCAAGCTTCTATATCTATTACCATATACAATTAAACCTTCTGTTAATTTAGCCTTTTTAATCATGTTTAATGTAGTATTATAAAGTTTTAACACCAAATCACGTGCTGTATCAACTCTAGTATTAAGAGTTTTAATAACAATAGGTTTTCTAGATAATTCTTTCACTACCTCTTCTATCGCTTCATTCGCTTCATTTAACTCTACAAAATAATTATCACTAATTATAGGTAACTTAAATTCACGCATTTTCTCTTTACACTCTTTAAGTAACTTATCAATCTCTTCTAACTGTTCTCTAGCCCTTTGTTCATCTTCATACATATTACCAAGACTCTTTAAAGCAACATCAAGAGTAGATTCGGTTTGTTTAAGCTTTAAAGTTAAATCATCAACTTCTTTAGTTACCAAAGAATATGGCGTTGCTTTATTCTTAACTCGATCTAAGAGATTCTTATACTCATCTTTTATAGATGTTAAATCTTTATTTACTTCATTAATAATATTAACGTCTTCTTCATTAAGATCATACATATTCTTAATATCATCTAATTGATCATAAATATCGGTAACTATTCTTTCTGTCTTTTTTAACTTTTTACCAAAATCTCTAATACCTTCTTCATATACTTTTCTTGAAAGTCTCTCTTTTTCAAAATCAACAAAGATACTATCCAAGTAATCAAGAATAGTCTTAAGTTCGAACATACAATCTTCAAGATTTAAAACTTTAATTCTATCTAATATTGTCCCTACATTTTTACGAGACTCTTCTAAATTATAATCAAGATTAAGATACTCTATAGGATAACCTTTATCTATCATCTCTTTAGAAGTATCCTCAATTTCTTTTATTCTCTTAGGAATTAACTGTTTACACATAAGCATTAAATCAGGAACTTCCGAAATAACTATTTCCATATGTTCTATCATTGTATCTAAAGCTTTAACAATATGAACAACTTCACTATACATGTTATCATCCATAGCTTTTTCAAATTCTAAAAATCTTTTCTCTATATTTTCAAGTTGCAATTCTATCGCTTCTGCCATCTCTTCATATAAACTCTTATGTTCATTATACTCTTTATTCAAGGCTCTATACTTAGTTTTAAGTTTACTAATAATACTACGATACTTCTCTTCAGATAAAGTAATTTCTTTTATTTGATCAAGTAAATCATCAGCTTGTTCTCTAACTTTATAAACTTCAATCTCACATTTAGCAATTCTAAATTTAGCAGTCTTATACTCTTTCTTATCAAGTAAGGTATCTAACTCTATAAGCATATCATCTATTTTTGGAATATCTACATTTTTAATAGTATCAAATCTCTGTTCCCACTTCTGATACTTTTCTTCCATTTTCTCATTTTTAATAATAGGTTCTAACTTAGAAAGCTCTAAAAGTACAGGAGTACTTCCAATTAAATTTTTTTCGCGTTCTAGAGTCTCATATATATTTTTATAATACCTCTTTTGTTTTCTTTTCAAAATAGTGATAATAAGGGTTACTAAAATTAAAACTACAATGATAACACATATAACATATAAAAGCATATGCTCCATTACTATCACCTCTACTATAACATCATAACATAAACTAAAACTTTATGCTACTAAAACTTGACAAAAACGCTTTTTCATAATATGATATTAGAGCAATTTACTTGAAACAGCAATGTTTTACTTTATTCAATGTGTTTTCGAAAGTTTTAGTAACTTTTGTGCTGGAAGGTGAAAGAAATACTCCCTGAATAAATGGTGAAAACAAAAATCAAGAAAATGCAAAATATAAGGAAAGGAGAAAATTATGGCAAGATATACAGGACCAAGTTACAAACAATCAAGACGTGTTGGTTTTTCTTTAACTGAAACTGGTAAAGAACTTGCTAAAAGACCATATGGACCAGGACAACATGGAAATGCTAGACATGGTAAACCAAGTGATTATGGTACACAGTTAAAAGAAAAACAAAAATTACGTTTTATGTATGGTGTTAATGAAAAGCAATTTAGAAAGACTTTTGATGAAGCTGCTAAAATGCCAGGCG
>CAMMBX010000069.1 GCA_946494345.1 uncultured Mycoplasmatota bacterium
TACTCAAAAGTTGCAGTTAATCTTTCAAAGTTGCATTTACCTTTTCAATTGACCCTTAAAATTTGTCAAAAAATAAATTCGCATAAATCTAATATTTATGATATTATTTAATATCTTCTTCATAATTCCAAATACCTAACTTTCCTTTAGCAAACAAGGGCTTATCTAATACTTCAATATCTTTTAAAATCCAAGCGTATCTACCAAGCTTATAATCACCACAAATCAACTCTAGCTTATCTTTCTTAATTTCATCTAAAAACTCTTCATCCATATAGATACAGTCTACTAAATTACATTTACATATAATATAACCAAAGTTTAAAGTCTCTTCTTTAACAAGATTCATTAAGTCTTTATTATTCTTCCACACCTTAGGTATCTTAGTAGAACTGGCATGAATATATAACTCTCCCCTATAATTAGTTTTAAAACTTCTTGTCTCTATTTTCTTTTTACCTAATTTTATTAAAGTTGCATATGGTTCTTTCAAACTAAGTACTTTCACTTCATCACCCTATTATATTCATAATAACGTTCTAAATATCTAATGACACCATCTTCATCATTGGTATCCGTTCTATCATCACATACTATTTTAACTTCTTCTAAAGCATTTCCCATCGCTACACTTAAACCACAGTTAGCAAGCATATCAAGATCATTTAAACCATCACCAAAGCAAATAATATCGTCATTAGCAATTTCTTCTTTAGTAGCAATTTTAGTAATAGCATTATATTTATTTGTATCAATATTACCTATTCTAATCCATTTTCTTTCTCCAAAAGAATCTTGCATAATAGAGGCTTTAACGCCATAAATTCTATTTAATAATCTAATAACATCATCATTCATCTCTTTATGTTTTAATTCCATAGTTATATCTATAATATCATCTTTTTCTACTTGCTCTAATTCTTCTTCACTTCTAATCATTTCTGTTTCAATATTCTCAACAAAAATAGGTGAAAATCTATTATAATGAGAAGTATTACTTAAAGCTATGTATTTAGCAATATCTTCATCATATAAAGAGCATATTTTCTTTACGGCATCTTGTTCCATAATGCTAGCATAAACGATCTCATTATTATCAAAATCATAAATTAATGAACCGTTATTAGTAATAATATAATTAACAAAATTAGTACCTTCAATAGGAACTTTAGCAGCCCGTAGAGGCCTACCTGTAGCAAGAACTATAACGTTACCTTCATTTTTTAAGTTAGTTAAATATTCAATTGTTTCTTCACTACAGAATCCATCAGAACGTAAAAGTGTCCCATCCATATCCATTACAATCATTTTACTTATTATTCTTCTTCCTCCTATTCTATTATACCTCCATGACATTTTAATTCATAGATTAACTTTTTATCTTTATATATCTGTTCAGTTCCTACAAAGTTTTCCATATCTCCATTTACGTTAAAGGTATAAAGATAATCATCGTTTATAATTTTTTTAGGTCCTCTAATAGGAATAACACTGTTATCTTCTTCTACCCTCATAAGGGCAACTCTTAAGACTTTGTCCATTACTTCTTCAGTTAGACTATCATCTAAAGTAACTCCATAATAGTTCATACCCCAAATGATATTATCATTATAATACACTACTTCTTCACCCATGAATTTAACTTTCCCAAAATAAGTATCGTGATAAGTAAAGTTTCCATCTTTAAATTCATAATCTTTTGAGTTCAATCTACTAGATAAAACTTTAGGAGCATCACTATTAGCATAAGTTCCCTTCTTAGCTTTTATTAAAAATTCTAAAAATTCTTTACTATTAATCATTATCATTACTCTCCAAACTCTTTAAATAATCTAAAAACTCTTTAGGAGGAACTTGCTCAAAATATAACTCTTGACCAGTAATGGGATGAATAAATCTAATACTTTTAGAGTGTAACATTTGTCCAAACTCAGTTGTATTCTTATGATTACCATATAAAGGGTCATTACTAACTGGATGTTTAATGTAGTTAAGATGTACTCTTATTTGATGAGTTCTACCTGTCTCTAAAATACATTCTATTAAGGTATTATTCTTAAATCTTTTTAAGATTCTAAAGTTAGTTATTGCTTCTTTACTATTATGAGCAGTAACAGCTTGTTTTTGTCTATTATTTTCATCTCTTCCAATAGGCGCATCGATAGTACCTGTATCATGCAATATTACGCCATCTACTATAGCAAGATAATGTCTTTCTATCTTTTTATTTTTAATCATATCACTTAGTAGTTCCATGGTTTTAGCATCTTTTGCAACTACCATTAGGCCACTAGTATCTTTATCAAGACGATGAACAATACCTGGTCTAAATGTTCCATCCCTACTTACTTTAGAGTGATAAATAAGGGCATTAACTAAAGTATCTGTAACATGACCTGGGGCAGGATGAACAACTAGCCCACTTTGTTTATTTATAATTATTAAGTATTCATCTTCATAAACAATATCAAGAGGAATGTTAGTAGGTTCAAGTTCATCAAAGTTAACTTCTTCATCAATGTTTACTTCAATAACATCACCTATCTTAACTTTATAACTGGCATTTTTTTCTTTACCATTAACAAGTACTTTAGATTCACTTATGAGTTTAGATACTCTACTTCTAGATAAATCACTATTACTAGCAATAAAAGTGTCTAGTCTTACTCCTTCACTATTTACTTCTAACTTCATACTTCTTACCTCTTTCTTTTAATATTTCTTTAATTATAACAATAACTATTCCTACCACTATTAATATATCAGCTAGATTAAAGATGGGATAGTTGTATCCTAATATTTTAAATGATAAATAATCAACTATATAGCCATCTAGTAGTCTATCGACAAGATTACCAAGAAGTCCTGCAAGGGCTAAAGAATAACCTATGCAAAGTATTCTATCATCTAAATTATTTTTTAACTCATAGATAATAAAAGCTAAACATAAAAGAGCGATTAAAATTAATAAATAGGTCCTACTTGCAAATAAACTAAAAGCTGCTCCATCATTTAAAACATAAGTTAGAGAAAAGAAATTATCTATAATATTAATAGTTGTTAGATAACTGCTAACTAAATATTTTAGACCTAAATCTATTCCTAACAAAACTCCAACTAATATAACTGATAACATAATATTACTCTTCTTCATTTTCTCTCCTTATATACTCAACTTTGCTAACTACTAATTGTAATTCATCATATCTTTTTTCAACTGTTCCTGTAAATAGGCAAATATCACCCTTTTTAATATCCATATTATTTTTATATACTCTAGGGAAAAGAATAAAATCAAGAGATGCTGTTTCATCACTAGCAGTTACAAAAGCCATATCTTCATTCTTTTTCGTTTTAATGGCTTTAACTTTTTCTACCATTACCATGATATTTACTATTCTATTAAAGTAATTACCAATATTATTAATACTAACAATGTTTTGATATTTACTTTTATATGCTGTAACAGGATGATTACTAATATAAAAGCCAAAGCAAGCTTGTTCTTGTTCAAGCAAGATGCTATTAGGGAATTCATTAGTAATGATTATTTCTGGCTTTAATACTAAGCTTTCATCTAAATCAATAGTTAAGGTACCATAATTAATAAGACTATCTAAATTAGTAATAAGTGTTTTCTTATTATAACCTAAATTTCTAAAACAGTCTGATAGTATTAAAGTTTCTAATTGCTTCTTAGTAACACCTGCTCTAACCAGTTTAGAAAAAGCTTCATATATATTAGTAAACTCTTTATCTCTTGCTTTTAATATTAAACTAGAAACACTTGTTCCTACTCCTTTAATAGTAGAAAAAGGAAAGATTGTATTATTATTATGAATAATAAACTTATTAAAGCTTTTATTGATATCAGGCTTTAAAACTTTTAAATTATGGCTTCTTATCTCTCTTAAATATTCTTGCATCTTTGATATGGCTCCAATAACATTATTAAGTAAGTTAGCATAAAACTCTAATTTATAATGAACTTTTAAGTAAGCCATTTTATAAGCGACAAGGGAATAGGCAACAGCATGAGATTTATTAAAACCATAACCGGCAAATTTTAGAATGCTGGCAAAAATAGTTTTAGAAGTTTTTTCATCATGACCTAAGGATTTTGACTTTTCTAAGAATTTAGATTCTTCATTCTTTAAAACGTCTACTTTTTTCTTACTAATCGCTCGTCTTAGTATATCCGCTTCTCCTAAAGTATAACCAGCATATATATGAGCGACTTGCATTATCTGTTCCTGATAAATCATAATACCATAAGTATCTTTTAATACTTCTTCTAAAGACTTATCTTGATAAATGACTTTCTCTTTTCCTTCTTTTCTTGCTATATATAAATCAATATTTTCTGCAGGTCCAGGTCTAAATAAAGCGATCGCTGCTACTAAATCATTGAAATTACTAGGTTTAAGCTTTCGTAAGAAATTTCTCATACCACTAGATTCAAACTGAAAGATACCACTGGTATCACTTCTTGTAAATAAGTCATACGTTTCTTTATCATCTAAAGGAATATTATTAAAATCTATTTTTATACCTTTATTTTTCAAAACAGTATCTAGGCAATTCATAATAATAGTAAGATTTCTGATACCAAGGAAATCCATTTTTAAAAGTCCTAATTCTTCTAAATAATTCATAGAATATCCTGTTAAATACATATCATCATTCTTAGTAAGTGGTATTACTTCATCTAAGTCTTTCTTACACATAACAATACCGGCAGCATGTGTTCCAATCTGTCTTGGAAAGCCTTCTAAAATACATGCTACTTTGTAAACTTTTTTTAAAGTTTCATCACTGTTTATATATTCTTTAAAATTAATATTTTCATTAAAGAAGTCAGTTAGTTTCTTATGGGACATAACAGGAATATAAGAAGTTAGTTTATCTACTTTATATAAAGGAACACTAAAAATACGAGAGACATCTCTTAGAACTTGTTTTGCAGCAAGGGTAGCAAAGGTAACAATACCAGAGACTCTTTTTTTACCATATTTATTAGTAACATAGTTAATAATATCATCTCGATAGATATCAGGAATATCTGTATCAATATCAGGCATAGTCTTACGTTCAGGATTTAAGAACCTTTCAAATAGTAAATTATATTGTAATGGGTCTATTTCTGTTATACCTAAAGAATATGCTACTAAACTTCCCGCTGCACTTCCTCTACCAGGGCCTACTAGTATGCCTTTCTTTTTAGCATATTTAATAAAATCATAAACAACTAAAAAGTAGTTAGCAAAACCCATTTCATTAATAATATTAAGTTCATAACTCAATCTATCAAGATAAGCCTTAGTAACGTTATTATTTAATCTTTTGGATAGACCTGCTTTAGCAAGACTCATTAAATAAAGAGATGAATCTACTCCCTTAGGGCACTCATATATAGGTAGTAATAAACTAGGTTTAGGAAATTCTAAATTACAGTCATCCACTATTTTTAAGGTATTAAATAATCCTATATTATCATAAGTATTGATAATATCACTTACTTCTAATGACTTATCTAATATATCATAGGTAATATTATCATTTAAGGTTTTACCATCTCTAATTAGATAAAGATATTTTAAATAATCACTATCTTCTTTTGTCTTATATAAGCATGGCTTTAAATAAACTACATTCTTAGTAATAACTAAAGACTCTTCTTCCTCTATTTTATTACTAAAGCCAAGATAAATATCGTTAAACTTATCCTTATATTCTAAATAAAAGTTTTTACTATTAAAAGGTATTAAGATAAAAAGATTATCTTTATATTTAATAATATCTTCTATTTTTAATGTATTATCATTTTGAAGGGTACATATTTTAATTAGATTTAGATAACCTTGATAATTTTTTATATATAGTAGTATTTTATAATTATTGATGGAAACTTCTAAGCCAATGACTGGTTTTATTTTCTTAGCAGTGCATTTTTTGATAAATTCCATAGTTCCATACATATTATCATCACAAAGAATGGCACTATTTCTATTATTTTTTATATTATAATCTATAATATCATCAATTGTTAAAAGGCTACTTAATAGAGAGTAATTACTTTTAACATATAATAAGTTATACATCTAATCACTCTCCTTTCTTCTTTTATATCATACAAACGTATGCGAGTCAACATAATTTGGAGATTTTATTGTTAAACATTAGTTAAAATGATACCGATTTATAATGTGGATAACAAACAA
>CAMMBX010000070.1 GCA_946494345.1 uncultured Mycoplasmatota bacterium
ATCGGAATCTTTTTTATTAATGATAAGGTATCTTTTTAAAAAAGGATTAACACTATTTAGAGTAATATTGATTTAACTATAAAACGGTGTTATAATTAATAAACAAATTAGGGAAGGGGTGTTAATCTTGTCTAAACATATAGTTGGTATTATCGCTGAATATAATCCTTTTCATAATGGCCATTTATATCATATAGAAAAAGTTAAAGAAATGTTTCCTAATAGTCCTATTATTTTAGTACTTGGAGGTAACTTTACAGAAAGAGGAGATATTTCTATTTTAGATAAATGGGAAAAAACTCTTATTGCAATTAATTATGGTATTGATTTAGTAGTAGAACTCCCCTTCCCTTTCTCTTGTGCTTCCGCCGATATCTTTGCAAAAGGTTCTATAGATATATTAAATCATCTAGGTGTTACTGATTTAGTCTTTGGCAGTGAATCTGATGATATCGAAGGAATTAAAAGACTTGTAGAGACACAACTTTTTAATAAAGATTTTGATAGTTTAGTTCAAGTTTATTTAAGAATGGGCTATAACTACCCTACTTCATTATCAAAAGCACTAGAAGATATAACTGGAAAATGCTACAAATTACCAAATGATATCTTAGGTATTAGTTATGTTAAATCAATAATATCTAATAATTATAAAATTACTCCTCATACTATAAAAAGGACTAATGATTATCATAGCAAAGAATTAGAACATAAGAGTATAAAAAGTATAACCAGTGCCACAAGTATAAGACAAGCTTTAATGAACAATATAGATATTAAAAACTTCGTACCTGATATTACATATAAATATTTAAAAAAAGAAACTATTCCCAAACTAGATGATTATTTTAATCTTTTAAAATATAAAATAGTAAGTTCTAATGATTTAACTATTTATAATTTAGTTGATAGTGGTATGGAAGCAAAGTTAAAGAAAGAAATACTTAATAGTTATAGTTTTGATGAATTAATTAATAAAGTTAAGAGTAAAAACTCTACTTATGCTAAGATATCTAGAATGTTAATTTATATATTGTGTGATTATACTAAAGAGCAAGCAAGGGAGTTTAAGGATATTAAATATATTAGACTACTTGGTTTTTCTAATAAAGGAAGAGTTTATTTAAATAAGATTAAAAAAGATATTAATATACCTCTTATCAGTAAATTTACAAGAGAAAAAGATAAAATGTTAGAATATGAATACATAATTACAAAGATATACTCTTTAGTCTTTGATAAAGATAAAGCTAAAAGCTTAATAGAAGCCGAATATAAGATGAAACCTATAAGGGAGGATTAAGATATGGATAATATGGTAAAAACAAAGAAACAAGGCCTTTTAATAGTTATTTCAGGGCCTTCTGGTTGTGGTAAGAATAGTATAATTAATGAATTATTAAAAATAAGAAGAAATACTTGGGTATCTATATCATGTACTAGTAGAGAACCAAGAGGTGAAGAAAAAAATGGTATTAACTATTATTTCTTATCTAAAGAAGAGTTTGAAAGTGATATTAAGAATGATGAGTTCTTAGAATATGCAGAATACTCTGGTAATTACTATGGTACTCCTAAAAAGTATATTAAAGAACATCTAGATAAAGGAGAAGATGTAATACTAGAAATAGAAATACAAGGTGCTTTAAAAATTAAAGAAAAATTAGATGAAACAATCTTTATCTTCATAATGCCTCCTACTATGAATGAATTAAAAAGACGTCTTATTAATAGAAATACTGATAGTTTAGAGAAAATAGAAAAAAGATTTAAAAGAGCTTATGAAGAAATAAATGAAATACCTAAATATAACTATGTAGTTGTTAATGATGATTTAGATAAAGCCGTTAATAAGGTTAATGCTATTTTAGAAGCAGAACGCTGTCGTGTTGATAGAATTGAAGAAGTATATCTAGACAGCAAAGAAGAAAAGATCCATGAAGCCTTACTTGATGATGTTAAGAACTTTGATAATTCTAATATGGAAATAAAATAAAAAATACAGGGATTTACCTTGTATTTTTTCTATTATTAAATATATCCTCTACATCAACGTCTTTAAATTTATTATCATAAAAATCAAAAATCTTTTCTTTATCAGTCTCTGTTACAATTGTAGGATGTAACATATCTTCTCTTTTAGATAATTTATCTTTAATGCTTTTAAAACATTTTATAATAATCTCATCACTAGTTAAAGGATACTTTAATTTATAAACAGTAATTAAAGCCTTAATTATTTTTTCACCACTAATAGGCTCTTGCTTAAAATTAACACAATAATCAGCAAGTCTATCTAATGTTAAAGAGTTCTCTAAATCATAATCATAATAGTTTTCTTGAGGTAAAAAATAAATAGATTCAACAGTATTACTATCAAATTTTTCTATTATAGAGCCAAGTTTTTTTAGTTCTTCTCTAATAGTAGGATTACTAATCAATTGATAGAACTCTTTCTTACTTTTAACATTTAAAAAGTCATAACAATTAAAATTAATTTCAGGACTTAATTCTCTATTAACCTCATCGAAAGTCATCAACAAATGATTGTATTTACTACCATCAGTATTATCCCAAGTAGCATCACTAACATAAATTCCATCTATATCATATTTTTCATCTTTAATTTTGACTAAAGCTCTAGCATGATACCCAACATAGTTTTCCTTTTTATCTTTATCATATATAATAGAACTAACAATCATATATCTTGTCTCAATTCCAACTCTATCACATAATTCTCTTAAAAGATTAACATAACCTGCACAAACAATATATTCATTAAATAAAATTTCTGAAACAACTCTAGATTTTGCAGGATCTTCATTATCATAAGGATAGTCTTTATATTCTTTAAACTCCTTTGTTATTTGAAATATCATTATATATAATTCAAAAGGTGATAGCCTGTCTTTAATTTTCATAACAGGTTCTAGCATTTTATTTAATGCTTTTTCTTTTTTTATTGCCTTTTCTAATGATATTTGATTAGACTCTTCTTTTACAAAAATATTATTATAAGAAATTAAAGAAGACAATTTATCTTCTCTAAAATTTTTAGAATTTATATCAAGAACTATTCTAATTTTAGGATAAAAAGCAATAAGACTTTTAATAAACGCTTCTAAATAATCATAACTAGTAACTTCTATTTCTAAAATATAAATGTTTTGATATTTGTCTCTATCCTTTAATACTTGTATTACATCTTTAATATCTCTACTATTAATAGTAAAGATACTACTAGTTAAAATAGTTTCTACAGTTAATGATGTATTACCTACTCTAGTATTCATTCTAGAGGTTAATCTTTTATCACAAGAGGTTTGCAAATCGTTATCAACATTAACAGTATTTATTTGTTTTATGCTTTTACTTTTAGATAAAATATCATATACATCTTTTTCCAAAATATAATTTTCTTTTACTCCTAAGTTAAGAGATAAAATATTATTATTACTAGAAATCGCTTCTATTATAGAATTATCTATAAAGTATGAACTTAAAGAAAGTCCATTCGTTTTATTATTTTTTAATAAATTGGCAAGTTTCAAGTTAATTTCATCTTCATGCTCAAGATAATATTCATAATTGATATGCAAAGTCTTACCATAAATTTGTTTTTCTAAAGTAAAAGGATATTCTTTAGTTGTATAATAATATGTATAATTAGGGTTATTTGAAGAGATAAATTCATCTTTTGTCAGTATTGATGTTACACTATCTAAATTATCTAAACTATCTATTTTTATAACATCTTTATTATATTTAGTTATATCTATATAATTCATTCATACCACCAACTTAATTATATATTTTTTTCATAATTAAAGCAAGGTAACTATTACCCTGCTCCTTTTTATATTTCCTCAATCTTCATTAAGTTAGTAATTCTCTTAGTATCAGTATTAGGGAATCCTCCCGTAATTACCACAAAATCTCCTTTATTAAGTTCCATAAACTCTTTAGCTTTCTCAACACTTTGTAATAGTACATCATCAGTTGATGGTAAATATGGTAAAGCCATATCATAAACACCCCAGTTTAAAGCAAGACGTCTTCCTGTTTTATCATCTGGACATAATGCAAGTATTGGAGCATCAGGTTTTAAGTTACTGATAACTCTAGCAGTTCTACCACTAATAGTCGCTGCACAAATTAATTTAGCGCCTAAAGCATCAGTACTAAGAACAACATTAGAGGCAATAGACTTAGTAATATTATCTAAACTTTCAATATCAAAAGCATAATCAAAAGTAGCGTATTTTTCAGTAGTCTCACAAATCTTAGCCATTGCAGCCACTGTTTCAATTGGATGATGTCCAACAGTAGTTTCACCACTTAACATAACAGCATCAGTACCATCTAATACTGCATTAGCAATATCACTAGTTTCCGCTCTTTTTGGACGCATATTATCCATCATAGTCTCAAGCATTTCCGTAGCAACAATAGATATTTTTCCAAGTCTTCTACAAGTATTAATCATTTGTTTTTGATAAATTGGAACCATTTCACTAGGTACTTCTGTACCAAGGTCACCACGTGCAACCATAACACCATCACTAACACTTAAAATATCTTCTAAGTTTTCAATTCCTAAAGCACTTTCAATCTTACAAATTATTTGTAAGTCTTCTCTACCATGTTCTTTTAAGATCTCTTTAACTTCTAGTACATCTTCTTTAGTAGAAACAAAAGATAAAGCTAAGAATTCTCCACCATGTTCACATGCATAGATAATATCTTCTTTATCAACATCACTAACATATGGAATATCTAGTTTTATACCAGGAACACTCATACTCTTACGATTTCCTAAAGTACCACCGTTTATAATCTTACATGTAACTCTATCTTCATACTTAGCGATAACTTCAAGTTTCATCTTAGCATTCTCTAATAAGATAATATCTCCAACATTAAGAGAATCAATAGCACTAGGATGATTAACAGAAAATCTCTCTTTAGTACCAGTAACAGTTTCTTTAACTATATCAATAGTCTCTCCTGGAACAAGTTCAATAGAATCATTTTCCATGACACCACATCTAAACTCAGGACCTTTAGTATCCCAAAGAATAGCAACATTTATACCAGTTCTTTTTCTAACTTCACGAACTGATGCACATGCTTTCTCTCTTTCTTCTATAGTAGCATGAGAAAAGTTAATTCTTGCTACGTTCATTCCTGCTCTAACCATTTTTTCCATTACATCAGGTTCATTACTAGCAGGACCTATACTACAAACAATTTTTGTCTTTTTCATTACTTACTTCACTCCTTTTTAACAAGCTATATAATTATAGCATAGTTTTATTAAAAATAAAAGAGTATTTTAATCTGAATTACAAAAATCCGTAACTAATTTAGTACATTTTAATCTTGTCATAAAGAAATTAATATGATACTATATTTGTAGGAACATTTAATAGTTGGGTGAATCTCCTAGAAAGGAGATTGATATTATGAGTAGAAAAGATTTATTAATAGTCTCTTTAATCATAATTATCCTTTTACTTATAAAGTTATTATTTCTAGCAATATAAATAAAAGCCACCTAACTCACAACTGTTGAATTAGTGGCTAATCAATAAAATATAATTTGGTAGGTCCACTCAACATGACGATATTAAGTGTTCCTTTTTTATTGTATGTAAATTCCTTTTACATATTCATAGTATCATAAATATTAATTTTTGTCAAAAAATTATTTTATTCTGAATTGCGAAATTTCGTAACTAATATATTACATTTTTTCTTGATATAATGAAATTAGTATGATACTATTGATATAGAGAACATTTAATAGTTGGGTGGGCCTCAGAGAGGAGGCTAATATATGAGCAAGAAAGATTGTTTAATTTCTTCCTTAATCAGCATATTATTTCTTCAAAACCTCATATTATTATTCATAACACTTGCCTTAATATAGAAGAATCCACCTAACTCAGCTATGATTTAGGTGGTTCTTAGTATAATAATATTATTATTCGAGGCCACTCAACAAGCCATTATTAAGTGCTCTCATTTTTTATTGTATGTAAATTTATTTTACATATTCATAGTATCATAAATAGTTATTTTTGTAAAGTTATTTTTGACATTTATTAAATAAAATAGAAAGTTCCCGTAAAAATATATAATGGGAATTAAGTCCT
>CAMMBX010000071.1 GCA_946494345.1 uncultured Mycoplasmatota bacterium
TAACAATAAACTATAAACATGAAAAAATAATTCCTAAACTTAATTAGGAATTATTTTTAACAAAGAATGCTTTATTATTATTTTTAATTATATTAATATTATTACTACTTGTCTTTATAGTAACTTTATACTCATTTAATTTATCATAATTATAAACTTTACCATCTTTAATATCATCACTTATTTTGTCAATTGCATTCTTAAAACTAAACTCTTTAGGACTATCCATATAAACTAATAAATTATTATTATGCATCTCTATTTCTATATTATTATTGATTAAATAATCATAATAAGTAACATTTACTAAAACTTTATCAGTTAAAGTATCATCTACGACATAATTTATTTCATCAGGATAATAACCTATAGTACTAAATTCATTAGACATAGGTAATGTTTCTGTTACTTCCCTAGTTTTAACATCATTAGGTAAGTCATCTACATAAGTAATAGAGAAAAACTCAAATGCAAAGATAATTGATCCTATAATAATTATTATTAAAGATATAAGTAAAGTAATCATAACTCTTCTATAATTATTTTTATGATTAATAACAAAGTTAAGTGGTACTTCAAAACACAAAGCACTTATTATTATACATGATACTGTCCACAAAAGAATACCTATTAAAGGTAAACCTTTAAAAACAAATAATACTTCAAATCCTAACATAACTGCAAGTACTACAATACCTATAAGTGGTATCACTAAAAATAATACTACAAAGAATTTAATTATATAAATAATTATTTTAGCAAGTAACCTTGTTAAAGAATTACTATTACTGCTATTGTCTTTAATAATGACCTTCTCTACTTCTTCTACTCTTTTCTCTTTAACTTTTGCAACTATTTCTTTATCAGTATCTTCTTTTATTTTAATTCTATCTAAATATTTAATCTTTAAGACATAGACAAATATAACAATAGAGAAAACACTATATAAGATATCTACTATTAACCTAAATAATGTATTTAGTGTAGGTCCTACATAAGTAATACCTTCTAAAAGGTTAGTACCTATTAAGTTTTCTATAATATCTTTAGGAATAGTACCTACTATAATAATTATTACTAAAAGAAAGATTGTTACTAAAAACTCTATTATTTCTTTAAAACTCATACTTTCAAATAGACATACTATTTTCTTCATAACAGTATTAAACTTATCTAAAATATCTCTAGTATTAATAGTAGTTTCCTTTTCCTGTTTCTCTACACCTACATCTCCATTTACTAAAGTATCCATATCTACATTAAATATTTTACATATAGATATTAATTTATCCATCTCAGGATAAGTCACTCCACTTTCCCATTTAGATACTGACTGTCTTGTAACATCTAATTTTTCAGCAAGAGCTTCTTGACTCATATTTTTATCTTTTCTTAACTTTTGCAAATTACTAGCAAAATTCATATTTCTCACCTCTGTTTAAAACTTATCAAAAAACTTGGTTGCGGCCTACCAATTTTTAGTTAATTTATGTAAATTTTTAGTTGCATCAAAGAAAAAAGACTAGTTTTTGCTAGTCCCTTGGTAACCAAGATACTATTTCATCTAGATTATGGTAACCAACTTCTTTTTTAACTAAAGCACCATTTCTATATACTTCTATAGTAGGTACACTCATAATACCATGAGCTCTTGTTAAGTCATCAAACTGGTCTATATCCACTTTAACAACTTTAATTCTTGGAAATTTCTCAGCTATTTCTTCTAATACTGGGCTTAACATCTTACATGGTCCACACCAAGTAGCAAAGAAATCTACTATTACATCTCCTTCTTTTATTAGGCTTTCAAAATCATCAACATTTTCTAAAAAATTCATTTTTATTCCTCCCTATATTTATTTATTACTTCATCAAGTCCTGAAATATCATCAAGTTTACCTGTTTCTTTAACATCATCCATAAAGTCTACTGATACAGTCTTATATTTTAGCATAATATCAATAACTTTTAAATCATTAGTATTTTTATCATCATCACTACTTAAACTAAGTACATCTTCTATCGCATAATTAAGTCCACCTAAACAGTCTTTAAGTACAGGTGTATCATTAACAATAAACTGTCTTACCCCTGAATCCATAAATAGACTACTTCCACTCATAGGAATAGCAATAACATTAAGGATTATAAACATTAAGATATATCCTTCTAATAGTCCTACTACAAATCCTAATAGTTTATTAGGTAAAGCAAGTATTATAGTAGCATTAATAATTCTACTAAAAATACCCGTTACATCTATTAGTATTTGAAGTATTAGTCTAAATATTACAACTAATATTAAAAATGC
The DNA here is from genome assembly GCA_946494345.1 of uncultured Mycoplasmatota bacterium. Taxonomy (GTDB): domain Bacteria; phylum Bacillota_I; class Bacilli_A; order RF39; family UBA660; genus Onthousia. The sequence continues at coordinate 2,312 of CAMMBX010000071.1, forward strand.
AATTAATTGATAGAATATAATATTTAAACTAATTAAATTACCTAATGGTATTTTAAAATTAAAGAATGGTAAATAAGTACAGAAGAATCCTGCAATAAAATCTTTTAATAAGAAAGATAAGGCAAAAACAACTATTGTTCCTACAATTATAACAAGTTCCTTAAGTATTCCTCTTTTACTTCCTAAAACACCACAGAGTAAAATAAGTAAAACAATAACTACACTAAATATATTTGGGCTCATCAAACCACTCTCCTTCTATAATTATTATAAACTATATTTTAAAACTATGCTATAATATTTTTAAGGAGAGAGAAATTTATGAACGTTGTTATTAAAGTAAATGATGAAGTTAAACAAAAAATGATAGAGTATTACAAGGATAAAATGCGTGATAAAAAGATTCCTTATGTCGTATTTCAAGCGAAAGATGAAGATACTGTTATTACGATGTATGAATCTGGTAAAGTTATGTTTCAAGGTACTAGTGCCGATGTAGATGCGGCAATGTGGGGAACATTCTTATCTAATACAAAGGAGGAAAAAGAAAAACAGAAAGAAAAAGATTCTATATATCATAATTGTTCTTCTGTTGGTAGTGATGAAGTAGGAACAGGAGACTATTTTGGTCCTATTGTTGTAACGGCAACATATGTAAGTAAGGATAATGTAAAATACTTAGAAGATTTAGGAATAAGAGATTCTAAAAAATTAACTGATGACTTTATTTTAAAGGTAACTCCTGAAATAATTAAAAAGATCCCTTATAGATCCCTTATATTAACTAATAAGGAATATAATGAAAAGTATAGTAGTGATATTAATATGAATAAGATAAAAGCTATTATGCATAACAAAGTACTTTATCAAATAATGCAGGAATTAAAACCAGAAGTTGACTATATTATTGTCGATGAGTTTGCAAGAGAAGCAAGGTACTATGATTATATTAAAGATGTTCCTAATGTTCAAAGAGGAATAACCTTTGTCCAAAAAGCTGAGGACAAAAATCTAGCAGTTGGAGCAGCCTCTATTATTAGTAGATATATATTTCTAAAAGAATTTGATAAATTATGTGAGAAGCTTGAACTACCTCTTCCTAAAGGAGCAGGACCTAATGTTGATAAAGTTGGTGAAGAACTTGTTAATAAGTATGGAGAAGAAAAGTTAAAAGATGTAGCAAAATATAATTTTAAGAATACCGGAAGGATATTGAAGACTTTAATATTTTAAATAATACTTAAACAACACATAGATTTAATTCTATGTGTTGTTTAATTCTAATCCAAATATACATTTATCGTATAAAAAAGGGATTATCTTATCTTTATTGCCAGTATTATAATACTCTGTTAATAGGTTATTAAACTCATTTATGTCATCTTCTTTAACAGAAATAATACCACAACCATTACTTATAAGAAGTTTGTTAGCAACTAAAATAGCAGTTCTTTTATTACCATCCCAAAATATTTGACTTCTCATTAAATAAAGCATAAGATTTAAACTTCTACTAGTTATATTCTCTTCTTTTAAGAGCTCATTTATATTTGTAATAACATCTTCTCTATTAGGAATATCAGGAATATAATCTACTCCATTTATACCAACTTTACCGGTTCTTAAAACACCCCATTCTAAAGACTCATTTCTTGACACAAAAGAATTTACTTTGCAAATAAAATCAAGTGTAATATCAGTATCTATATTAGAAAGAGTAAAATTCCAAGCATCCCTTAGATTTAAAATGCAATTTATTTCATCTAATCTTAAACTAGGAACATTTACCCCCTCTAAAATTGTTTTAGTATCAGGGTATGACGTATTGATTCCTTCAAGTCTTGCACTATTATAAATATTAGATACTAACACTTTTTTCGCTAAAAATATATTTTGTTCTTTTGTTAAATGATATTTATCCCGCATAAGTTAGTCACCTCTTCTTTATTACATTATACTATAAGTCACTTTAAATTAAAAGCCAAAGAAAAACATCAAACAATGTCTTTCTTTATTAAAACTCACAGTTACCAGGTGTTCTTGGATATGGTATAACATCTCTTATATTTTCAACACCTGTTAAATAAATTAAAAGTCTTTCAAAGCCCATACCAAATCCTGAATGAACACATCCACCATATTTACGTAAATTAATGTACCAGTCAAGTTCTTCTTTATCCATACCTAACTCATCCATACGAGCGACTAACTTGTCATAGTCTTCTTCTCTTTGAGAACCACCCATTATCTCACCTGCACCAGGTACTTCTAGGTCAACAGCTGCAACAGTTTCACCATCAGGGTTTTGTTTCATATAGAAAGCTTTAATATCTTTAGGCCAGTCTGTAATAAATACTGGTCCACCAAAATATTCTGTGATATATTTTTCATGCTCTTTAGCGATATCCTCACCTTGTTTTGGTTCGAACTCCCATTTAACATCAGCTTTTTGCAATATGTCTATAACCTCTTTATGAGTAACTCTAGTAAATTTAGATTTAACTAATTTAGTAAGTTTATCAAGTAGTCCTTTCTCAACAAACTTATCTAAGAATTCCATTTCATCATGAGCATGTTCTAATACATAACTAACTACATACTTTAACATCTCTTCCATTATTTCCATATCGCCTTCTAAGTCACAAAAAGCAATCTCAGGTTCTATCATCCAAAATTCATTAGCATGCACTTTAGTATTAGAGTTTTCTGCTCTAAATGTAGGACCAAAAGTGTAAGTTCTTTTGTAAGCTAAAGCGAATGTCTCTGCTTCTAATTGTCCTGATACTGTTAAAGATGCTGGTTTAGAAAACATATCTTTACTATAATCAACTTTACCATCTACTTTTGGAACATTTTCTAGGTCAAAACATGTAACATGAAACATCTCTCCTGCTCCTTCACAGTCACTTGCAGTTATTAATGGAGCATGAAAGTAAACATAGCCTCTATCTTGGAAATACTTATGAATAGCATAAGCTGCTACACTTCTAACACGAAATACTGCTTGAAACAAGTTAGTTCTAGGTCTAAGATATGCTTGTTCTCTTAAAAACTCACGTGAGTGTTTCTTAGGCTGTATTGGATAATCATCTGGACACTCTCCTAATAAAATAACTTCTCTAGCTTGTATTTCAAAATCTTGTCCTTCTTTAGGTGATTTAACTACTACTCCCTTTACTCTAATTGCACTTCCAACATGATATTTCTGAATATCCTCAAAGTCTTTTAACTTATTATCATAAACGACTTGTATATGTTTAAAACAAGTACCATCAGAAAAATCAATAAAACCAAATTCTTTTTGTTTTCGATGATTTCTAATCCATCCTTCAATTGTAACTTCCTTATCCATAAAGTCTAAAACTTTTTCATATAATTCTTTTGCATCAATTGTCATAATTTTCTCCTCCTAATTAAAATATAAAAAGACTAGTTCATACCACAATACTTAGTATTATGGGACGAAACTAGTCTTCCGCGGTGCCACCCAATTTATTATAAAGGTATATATAACTTTATAATCACTTTTTTTGATTCTATCAAATCTAGCAAATATAACGGTTTGCACCCGGCTTAGTCTACTTAATTCTTTAAGCGCTCCTGAATGTTATTCACTATTTATCTTTATCTATTTCCACCAATTATAGACTCTCTATTAAAGTTATAAATAGTTACTTCTTTCCATCAACACTTTAAATATAGTTAAATTCTACTATTAATTTAACCTGTTGTCAATTATTTATACTATTTTTTTATCATAGTCTGAATTCTACATGTAAATGCCCGTCTTAGTATAGGACGGGTTTTTAGTTGTCT
>CAMMBX010000072.1 GCA_946494345.1 uncultured Mycoplasmatota bacterium
ATATTGCCAATCTAAATCAAAGTTTATCTGTATACCTATATAACTATCATTATAACTTTCTCCACTAAAATTTGCTTCTGTCTTGCCTTTTAATATATAATCAATATTTTTATTTATTAAGCCTTTATAATAACTAGCATTCATTTCCAAATTGACTACATTTCTTTCAACTCTAACTATTATATCAGTAACTTTCTTCTTTTCTTTAGCATTACTAACAGGTAACTCTGTATTTTCCAAATGCATATTCTTTATTATTATTTCTCTGTCTATACCTAAAAAGTGTTCTAAGATAATAACCAAATACTTTGGACTTTCCATAATCAAATTCTTAAAAACAACATCTTGCGTAGCAGGTAATACTTCACCATTTCTTATAAGCTCATCTCTTAATTTTATCGCTTCTTTTAAATTAATCATTTTTTCTAAAAAATCTTCACTGTATCCTGTGTACATCATAATTTCTCCTTTCTTAATTAAATACTTTCCAGAAAGCGATTTAACTTTAACATAAGGAGATAATTAAATCAAAAAGAGAAAATTGCAAATTCAAAAGAAAAACAGGTGCAATATTACTTCAAAACACCTGTTTACATCAATATTCACTAAGAAATTATCTTGAATTTTAAAAATTCATACTTTTTTATAATTTTATGGAAGTTCTACTTTATTGCTGCTACAAGACGGAAAGATCCGCTACTAAGAGAACCACCTATAGCAGTTGTACTACAATCGAAATTAAAGATACCAGCAACTGACCAACTGGAATAGCCACCGCCGCGCAACAACCATGGATACGTCTCGTTTGCCATTGTACTATAATCATTATACCATCCTACTGTTTCACTTAAGGTATGAGATAAACACTCACTTTCATCACAGGCTATACTTGAATTATCACTTGTATATTTATTATAATACTTTCTGTCTAAGGTTAATGGATCACTAAAGCCTGAAGATGCTACTATGTCATTATAATTTCCCATTACATATTCCCAGGAACCACCTGACATATCATAAATTCCATAGATGCTTCCTGTAGTTGAAGCTCCTGTTCCCCTTTTATCTATATCATATGTATATTGGCATCCATAAACTTCATCAGCATCAGATGGTGCACCATAACTACAACCGGTTACAAATGAATTAGACTTATTTTGATATATCTCTTTATTCGCTCCACTAAAATTAGTATTTCCTAACTTACCATATTTACTTTGTGATAAATAAGAGACTATTGCCCATTCACTATTTTTCATCATATGTGTATCAGTTGTATTTTCTATTCCATATCTATTTCCATCATCATTCATTTTTAAACTTACATTAAAGGCATTACTTACATTTATAAAACGCCAGCTTGGTACATTAGGTTTTATCATGGCATCTAATTCTGTTGCATATCCTCCACCATATTCTGCACTTGGATTACTACTTGAAGTTTCAAACTTTCCTACCCATATGCCTCTTAATTCTTCATCTCCAAATGTAAAAGCATCAGGAGTATACCAACTATTATCTTGTATTCCATCACTTACTATATACTTCGCTGTTCCTCTATCTTTCTTATTCTCCGATACAAACTTTATATCTATTTCTCCTGGTAAGGCTTGTGTTGGTGTTGTATCTAAATATTCTCCTTGCTTTCCATAATAATTAGTACCATCCTCACTACCTATAGAGTAACTATATCTTGGTATCCATACCCACATTGTCTCTATATCATCCATATTTACTACTGTTCCATTAGAAGCATTCTTATATGTATCTCTTGTTGATGATGATACGGTTACAGCATTAGCCCACTTCTGTTCATTATAGTTATACCAATCATTATTTGTGTTTGTTACATCAGCTTTTATCCAGTTGGTTCCATTATAAGTTACGGGAATCATTCCATTATCTAATACTGGAGCATTTGGACTATTCTGTTCTCTATCGAAACTCTCTACTACTATCTTGCTTTGATGAATTTTTCCTTGTGCTTCATTTCCAGCATTCTCATCTAACCACATTCTTAACTCATAAGTTACATCTTCACCGGGTTCTAGAGTATCTTCTCCTATTATTTCAAACGTTCCTTTACCATAGTTACTTACTCTTACTACCCCACTATCATAACCATTAGAGCCTGTTATTCTCATCTTCAAATAACTATTATCTAAAGTATTATTACTATCTTCTTCTAATGATACATGATAATAGGCATTTATATTTCCTGTATTTGTTATTGTAAAAGTATATGGCGTTGTCTTTAATCCTTGATTATTTGTCATAGGGGCAGTATTATCTAGATTAATAGTATCTCCTTCACTAAAATCAACCTTTAATATTCCTGCTGTTAAAGTTATTTTTTTATCTCCTTCTACTGTTAAGGTTAATAAAGCATAACTTGCACCAATCAATGCTATTATACTTATTAATATTATTACTACTGATATTATTATATATTTCTTCTTTGTCATATTCGTAACTCCTTTACTACTTAGGTTACCCATTTTTCTATACTTATATTCTATCTATTAATAATATTAACACATGAAATCCGATATTTCAATTTAAAAAAATACTAGACATTTCTATCTAGTATTTAAGTATAACTTATCTAGTTAGCAGCATTTATTTGACTCATTACTTCATCAGCAAAGTTTTCTTCTTTTTTCTCAATACCTTCACCAACAGCATAACGAATCATTGATACAATAGAACCTCCATTATTCTTAACATAAGCTCCTACTGTAACATTAGAATCTTTAATAAATGCTTGTTCTTCTAAACAAATTTCTTTATAGAATTTATTTAATCTACCAGTAACCATTTTTTCAGCTATATCAGCTGGCTTTCCTTCATTCATAACTTGTTCTTTAATTACTTTAGATTCATGTTCAACCATATCACTTGGAACATTATCTCTATTTACACAAACAGGAGCCATTGCTGCAACATGCATTGCAACATCCTTAGCAACTTCTTCTGTAGTATTATCAAGTACTACTAAAGCTCCAATCTTACCACCCATATGTAAGTAACTTCCAAATACCTCGCCATCAGTTTTCTCTACTAATTCACATCTTCTAAAAGATATTTTTTCTCCTATTTTAGCAGTTAAATTAACAAGTTTAGCTTCTACAGTCTCCCCATTATCATCAAAAGCTAGCACATCATCCCTAGTCTTTAAATCATTATTTACAATTGTATCAGCTAAATAATCTACAAAATTAGTAAACTCTTCATTCTTAGCTACAAAGTCAGTTTCAGAATTAACTTCTAATATAACTGCTTTATTATCTTTAACTTCTATTTTACATAAACCTTCAGCTGCGATTCTACTTTCTTTCTTAGCAGCTTTACTAATACCTTTTTCTCTTAACCAATCTACTGCCTCATCCATATTACCATTACAAGCTTCTAAGGCCTTCTTACAATCAAGCATTCCTGCTCCAGTCTTATCTCTTAATTCTTTTACATCACTTGCTTTAAACATATTTTATCTTCCTTTCTTTTTATACAAAAGGAAGGAGTATGCCTCCCTCCTCACCTTTTTTATTTAGATAAAGCTTCTATAATTTCAGCTTTCTTTAATCCAGTAACTGATATATTTTTTTCTTTTGCAATTTCTTTTAATTCAGCAACTGTCATTTTACTATAATCTACAGTTTCTTCTTTAGTAGTATCTTCTTTTTTCTCTTCTACTACTTCTTCTTTCTTTTCTTCTGTCTTAACTTCTTCTTTTACTTCTTTTTTATTTTCTCTTCTTGCTTCTTTCTTAGCTTCTTTTTTCTCTTTTTTAGCTTTATCTTCTTCACTAACATAATCAATTACTTCATTACCATTAACCTCTGCAATAGCATTAGTTAAAGCTCCAATTAATAATTTAACGCTTCTTACAGCATCATCATTACCAGGAATAACATAATCAACCATATCAGGATCACAGTTGGTATCAACTACACCAAATACAGGAATATTTAAGATTCTAGCTTCTTTAATAGCAATCTCTTCTTTTTTAGGATCAACTATTACTATAGCTTGAGGAAGCTTCTTCATATCTCTAATTCCTCTTAAGTTTTTATTAAGCTTCTCATATTCTTTTTTAAGACCAATAACTTCCTTCTTAGGTAATACGTCAAAAGTACCATTCTCTTCCATCTTTTCGATTTCTTCCATTCTTCTAACTCTTGATCTAATAGTTCTAAAGTTAGTTAAAGTACCACCTAACCATCTTTCATTAACAAAGTACATATTAGTTCTAACTGCATTTTCTTCAGCAGCTTCTTGAGCTTGTTTCTTAGTTCCAACAAATAGAACTTTTCCACCATCTTCTACTATTTTCTTTAAAGCCTCATAAGCTTTATCTAAACATTTAGATGTTTTTTGTAAATCGATAATATAAATATCATCTCTAGTTGTATAGATGTATTCCTTCATCTTAGGATTCCATCTTCTTTTTTGATGTCCAAAATGAACACCAGCTTCTAATAAATAATTCATTGACACTACACTCATAAATCTTATCTCCTTTTCGTTTTTATCTTCTATTTTGTTCTAAAAATTATCACTGGTTATACTCCTGTTATACTAAGTATAATACAGCACTAGATAATTAAATTCCAAAATATGTTTATTTTTCTAAAGCTGCAATTATGTCAGCTTTTTTTAATCCAGTTGTAGATATTCCTTTTTCTTTTGCAACTTCTTTTAACTCAGCTACTGTCATTTTACTATAGTCTTTAACTTCAGTCTTTTCTACTTTTTCTTCTTTTTTAGTTTCTTTCTTAACAGTTTCTTTTTTATCAGTAGTATTTACTTCAGTTTTAGTACTACTATTAACAGTTACTTCACTAGTTTCTTTAACTTCAGCTACTTTTATTTTACCTTCTTTACCTTTTTTAGCAACTTCAACTAATTCAGTAAATGCTTTAGGATCATTAATAGCAATTTCACTTAACATTTTACGGTTAACTAGAACTCCTGCTTTATTTAATCCTTCTATAAATCTAGAATAACTAATACCATTTTCTCTACATGCTGCATTAATTCTAGTTATCCATAATTTTCTAAATTCTCTCTTCTTTTGCTTTCTATCTCTAAATGCATATTGACCAGAATGCATTAATTGTTCTTTAGCACTCTTATAAAGTCTATGTTTACTACCAAAGTATCCTTTAGCTTGTTTTAATACTTTTTTATGACGAGCTTTTGTAACTGCTCCATTCTTAACTCTTGCCATCTTTACATCCTCCTTCTTTTATTAAATAATGTTCTTTAAACGATTTTGATCTGCTTTAGATAAGCTAGATGCACTTCTTTTCTTTCTATTTACTTTTCTTGCTTTATATCCAGTATTATGTCTACTTCCTGGATGTCCTATTTTATAATCATTTTTTCTTTTCTTAAATACTTTCTTACTACCTTTATGTGTTTTTAATTTAGGCATTATAATTCCTCCTTCTACTTATCTTTCTTTGGTACTAAAAACATTGTCATAGTACGACCATCTAACTTTGGATGTTGATCAATTGTTGCATAATCTAGAGTCCTATTAGCAAATTTTTCTAATACTTCTTTTCCTAGTTCAGTATGAGCCATTTGACGCCCTTTAAATCTTATTGTAAGTTTAATCTTATCGCCTTTTTGTAAATATTTAATAACGTTTCTAAGTTTAGTTTCAAAGTCTCCTACATCAATAACAGGAGATAACCTAAACTCTTTTAATTCTGCTTGATTAGCTCTTTGTTTTTTAAGAGCTTCTTTTTCCTTTTTCTGTCTTTCATAACGGTATTTATTATAATCCATTACTTTACAAACAGGCGGATTACCATTAGGATTCATTAAAACTAAATCTAAATTAGCATACTTTGCTAGAGTTCTAGCATCTTCTATAGATTTAATTCCAACTTGTTCTCCATTAGGACCAATAACTAATACTTCACTAGCTTTAATTTGCTCATTAATTAATTGACTCTTATTATCTTTTGCTATAATTAACACCTCCATAAA
>CAMMBX010000073.1 GCA_946494345.1 uncultured Mycoplasmatota bacterium
CAATTTATACCAAATTTTTCTTCATAAAATTTAGTATAAATTGCTAAACATTTTAACATAGAAACATAGAAAAAAGAAGAATTTATTTTTCTTCTTTTTTAGATACTTGGTGCTATGACAAGACGGAAGGAATCACCATTATCTACATTTCCATTTGAAGAATTGTCAGTTATATAAAATATACCAGAACTCGAGGTAGGGAATCCTCCTCCACGTAAATTCCATACATAATTCTCACTTTCCATATACAAATTATCATTATACCATCTACTTGTTTCTGATAATGCATGGGATATACATTCATTTCCATTACAAGCTGTACTGATATTGTCACTTGTATATTTATCATAATATTTTGATTCTGGCATACTTACAAAGCCGCTATTTCCAACCATGTCATTATAATTTCCCATTACATATTCCCAGGCTCCTCCACTCATATCATATATTCCATAGATAGTTCCTGTAGTTGAAGCTCCTGTTCCATTTATATTTACATCATAAGTATATTGACATCCATAATCAGTATTTCCATTACCTGGGCTTCCATAACTACATCCCGTTATATTTTGATTACTTTTATTTTGATATACTTCTTTATTAGAACCTGTAAAATTGTCATTTCCTAACTTTCCATATTTACTTTGGGATAGATATGCTACTACTGCCCATTCACTATTTTTCATCATATGAGTATCTACATTATTAGTAAATCCATATCTATTTCCTTCATCATTCATTTTTAAGGCTACATTAAATGCATTACTTACATTTATAAAACGCCAGCTTGAAACATTTGGCTTGATCATGGCATCTAATTCCGTTGTGTTTCCTCCTCCATAATTTGCACTTGGATTACTACTACTTGTCTCAAACTTTCCTACCCATATACCACTAAGTTCCTCATCACCAAAGGTAAAAGCATCAGGGGTATACCAACTATTATCTTTTATTCCTTCACTTACTATATATTTTGCTGTTCCTCTATCTTTTGTACTTGTACTTACAAATCTTATATCTATTTCTCCAGGTAAAGCTTGTGTTGGCGTTGTATCTAAATAGTCTCCTTGCTTACCATAATAATTTGTTCCATCTTCGCTACCAATACTGTAACTATATCTTGGTATCCATACCCACATTGTCTCTATATCATCCATTGATATTGTTGATCCTACTGGTGCACTTAAATAACTATCTCTTGTTGATGATGAGACTGTTACAGCATTGGCCCATTCTTGTTTATCATAATTATACCAATTATTGGTACTTGAATCCGCTTTAACCCAATCAGTTCCATTATATGTTACTGCAATCATATTATCATCTAATTTTGGTTCGTTTACTTGAACTGGCATTGAATCTCCATCTAATCCATATACATTTATCTTTACACTAAATGTTAGATTACCCCCATCACCTTGAGGATTATAATCTTCATCAACCCACATTCTAAGTCTATAGGTATTACTATCACTTGCACTCATACTACTTGTATATAAACTCATCTCTCCTGCTGGTCTTCCTGTATAACTATTATTTGATTTCTCTTCATTATAAGTTTCAGGTGTCATTAATTCTTCTTCGCCATCATCAGTTAATCTCGTTAAATATAGTTTTATATTAGATCCATCTATTGTGCCATTACCTTCTTCTTTAGCACTTATTTCATAATTGATATTAGCATTACCTGTTATGGTACTACTTACTGTAAAATCAAAGTACTCTCCTTCTATTGTTCTTGATTTTCCTGTTTTATCAGTTGTTGGTAAAGCTCCTGTTATATTTAAGACATTATCACTTTCTGTATAAGTCATACTTATTACTCCTGTTGTAATAGTATTGGGAGTAGTTCCCTCTTTAGAATAGTTAAACGCAGCATAGCTTACTCCTATTATCGCTATTACCATTACTAATAATAATACTATTATTACTATATTTTCTTTCTTTTTCATCCTACAACTCTCCTTACTACTTAATATAACCAAAATAATATAATTAATACAAATACATCTTATCTTATTCATTTAAAAATAAGGGTAATACAAGTACCTTATCTACAATAATATGTTAACACATGGAGTCCTTTTTGGCAATTGTAATTTATTTATTTTTGTAAATAAAAAGAGCACTAAATAATAGTACTCTAGGCAGTAACTTCCATTAAGACATTTTTAACTATATTATCCATGAAAGTTAATTTATTGTTCATAAGTTCATTTTTTATGATATCAAAATTCTTTTTAACTAATTCTACTATCTCTTTTACTTTAGGAAGTAATCTTTGCTTCTTAGATAATTCTTTTACAATAGTCTCTAGATTATTTAATTTAGTATATTTACCAAAATCATCACTTTTAATAAAAGTATTATATAAATTGTTAAATGATACTAAATCAATATTATTAAATCTTTTATCTTCTAGTAATTTTAAAGTTGTACATAAATTACCTGTAGAAATAGCAAGATCTAAGATAGTTTTACCTTCATTATTTCTAATGTTGGGATTAATCTCTTTATTTCTTTTTAACTTTTTAATGATATTAGCAGTATGAAGATAATCTTTAGTAGCAAGTAAATGAGCGAAAGTATTACCATCTTTATTTTGATGATTAATATCACTGTTCAAATCATTCATATATTTTTCTACTAAATCATATTTTTTACTCTTTAATAATCTCATTAAAACAGTATTACCATCACTATCTACTGTATTTAAGCTGACAATTTTCTTTTTTAGTAGTTTATCTACTAATTCTAGATGTCCTTCTTTTATAAGCTCAAATATCAAGGACGGTTCTTCTTCACAAGCGTTAGTTGCTTGTGTCTCATCGTAAAACATTTAAAACACCTCTTCTTTTTACGTGCGGTCTTTATTATACCATACACGCCTATGTTTTGTCAATTTTACTACCTACTATCAGTATGGCCAATCCCTTGATATTTATACATTGTTTACTTATTTTTTAGGTGTTATTACTTCTAGACCTCCCATATATGGTCTTAAGACAAGAGGAACAGTTACACTTCCATCTTCATTATAATTATTTTCAATTACTGCTATTAAACCACGAGGAGATGCTACTACAGTGTTGTTTAAAGTATGAACAAAGTATGTACCGTTTTCTCCTTTAGTTCTAATACCAAGACGTCTTGCTTGAGCATCTCCTAGAGTTGAACAGCTTCCTACTTCAAAGTATTTTTGTTGTCTTGGACTCCAAGCTTCTACATCACATGATTTAACTTTTAAATCTGCTAAATCACCACTACAACATTCTAATTGTCTTACTGGTACATTCATATTTCTAAATACATCTACAGTATATCTCCACATTTTTTCATACCAATCCATTGAGTCTTCTGGTTTACAAATAACAATCATCTCTTCTTTTTCAAATTGATGAACCCGGTAAAGTCCTCGCTCTTCTAAACCATGAGACCCCCCTTCTTTTCTAAAGCATGGTGAATATGATGTAAGTGTTAAAGGTAAGTCTTCTTCTTTAATTATTTGTCCTTTATATCTACCTATCATAGAATGTTCACTAGTACCAATTAGATATAAGTCTTCTCCTTCTATTTTGTACATCATTGCTTCCATCTCAGGAAATGACATAACTCCTGTTACAACATCACTATGAATCATAAAAGGAGGAATACAATATGTAAATCCTTTATCTATCATATAGTCTCTAGCATATGCAATCATAGCTTCATGTAGTCTTGCAATATCTCCTGTTAAGAAATAAAAACCTTCTCCTGATGTTCTTCCTGCTGCTTCTTTATCCATACCATTTAATCTCATTATAATATCAGCATGATATGGTATTTCAAACTCTGGTTTATAAGCATCACCAAAACGTTCTACTTCTACATTTTCACTATCATCTTTACCTATTGGAACACTTTTATCCATCATATTTGGTATTACCATCATTTTTTCTTTTAATTTTTCATTAAGTTCTTTTTCATTTTCTTCTATAGTAACTAACTTCTCATTAATCTTTTTAACTTCTTCTTTCTTTAAATTAGCTTCTTCAATCTTTTTATCTTTCATTAAAAGACCAATAGAACTACTCTCTTCATTACGAGTCTTTCTTAACTCGTCACCTTCTTGTTTTAAAGCTCTTATTTTTTCATCTAATTCTACTACTTCATCTACTAAAGGTAATTTTTCATCTTGAAATTTTTTCTTAATATTTTCTTTAACTAATTCCTTATTTTCTCTTATAAATTTAATGTCTAACATAATTCCTCCATTTCTAGTCGAAAAACAAAAAAAGAATGGCTTCTAAGGAGTTTATACTAGCAATGAGTATAAACGGTGCCATCCTTATATACTTAATTTAGATAACGGTAATGCCCGGATATAAAATCATCTAAAGAGGAGATAGTTAAGCTTTTATTACTGTTTCCACCAACCACAGTATCTCTATCAAAAAAGGTCTTAACATTGTCTCTTGTCATCGACTTGATTTTATTATAAGGCTTAGTTTAAGTTTTTACAAGTATTTTTATTTAGTTTCTATGATTAATTTTATTGCCGTTCTCTCTTCTCCGTCAATTGCTATATCGGTAAAAGCAGGAATACATACGATATTTTTACCTGCTGGTGCTAAAAATCCTCTTGCTATTGCTACAGCTTTTATAGCTTGATTCAAAGCTCCTGCTCCTACTGCTTGTATTTCTACACTGCCATTTGCTCTAAAGACATTGGCTAGCGCCCCTGCTACTGAGTTAGGGTTTGATTTTGATGAAACTTTTAGTGTTTCCATAATTTTATCATCCTTTCTTTTCCTAAATTATTGTATGAACTTTATTTAAAAGAAAGAACAAAAAAAGAGTAAAATTACTCTTTAAAATAAACTTTCAACTTCAACTTCTTTTTTAGGTTCAGGACTAGGTTGTGGTGTACTTACTTCATTTGTTTCTGTTGTAACAATTTGAGGTATTGGATCATTTACTGGTTCAACCTTTTCTTGAACTGGTTGTACTGGTTCAGAAACTTCAGGTGTTACAGTAGGTATTACTGGTTCCGGACTAGATTGTGGAGGCTGTGGAGTAATTGGAATTGCTCCTGTATTTTCTAATGGATTAGCACCTCCATAAATTGGACGATGTTGTTCACCTGGTACTTCTATTTTAGGAATTACAGGAGAAGCTCCTCCGTAAATTGGTTTTGGTTCTTCTTTTGGTTGCTCTTGTTCATTTACTATTGTAATTGCAGGAGAATCTGCTACTTCTGTTGGAGTAGTTGGACTAGTACTAATATCATTAGTGCTATTTATATTCATATTATTGTCATTCATATTAACATTTGGTGTAGAAACTACAGACTCTACAACTGGTTTACTTTCTCCTACTATATTTACAGGCTCTGCCATATTTACTTGTGGTGTTGGTGGCACTACTTCTGTTGGCGTTACAGGTGTAGGTGTTACATTAGTATTAACTGGTTCAACTGTTGGTGTTGATACAACAGGCTCTACACTTGGACTTGTTGGTGCAGTAGGTGCTACAACAGTAACTGGTTCACTTTGAACTTCTGCAGGTTGTGAAACAGTTGGTGGAGTTACAGTAGTAGGAGCAGGTCCTACTTGTGCAACATCAGGTGTTGGGGCAACCGCTGGTGTAACTGGATTAACTGGAGCAACTGTCGCAACATTATTATCAACTGTTGGTGTTGTTATAGAAGCAGCATCACTTTCTTCATTCTTTTTCTTCTTTCCTTTTCTAGTTCCTGTTGCAATAAATATAATTAGTGCAATTAAAAGTAATAGAACTCCCCCTGTTATTAATAAACCTGGAATTGATGTAAAAAAACTTAAATCAAAATTGGCTAGTATCATTAACTTCCATCTCCCTTATCTTATACTATATAAATCATAACAAAAAAAAGGTTAAAAAGCAAACCTTTTTTACAATGTTAGACAAATGATGTAAAAAAACTGAACTGAAAAAGTAAATGCAACCTAAAAATAGGAATAGTTGCATTTAATTG
>CAMMBX010000074.1 GCA_946494345.1 uncultured Mycoplasmatota bacterium
GATTATTTTGTCATTTGGATTTTTTTAAATCCCCACTATTTGACAAAGAACCGTAAATTAAACTAGTGCTTTTTACATTTTAATTATGAAGTCTTCTGTAAGTTAAAGCAATACCTGCAAAACCTACAACTGTTAAACTTAAGAATAGTAATACTCCATCACTAGTGTTAGGATTTTCAACTTCTTCTACTGCTCCTTCTTCAGTTGCTTTTACAACATTAACTTGCCAATTGTATTCACCACTATCATATGTTGCATATATTGTTGCAGTTCCAGCTTTTTTAGCAGTAAGAACGCCATCACTTGATACAGATACAATACTATCATCACTACTTCTAAATGTTACTGTAGGAGCATTAACAATAGTTGCACCTTTATCACCAAAGTAATAGTTTAATTGATATGTTTTATTTACTTCTAAATCTATATTACTATCATCAGAATTTAAAACATAACTAGTTAATTGCATTAATGGACTACCTGCTTCTACGACAACTGCTTTGTTAGTACCATTTTCTTCAGCTTCTTTTGAACTTCTAGTGTATACTTCAGTAGTTGTTCCTTCTTTAGCAACTACTTTATAATTATATAGTGTTGCACTAGTTCTAGCAGTACCATCATCATTAGGACTTGAACCAATAATTACATCACCTTTGCTATTACCAGTAACACCAGTAAAATCACAATTTTCTACTACTAATGATTTAATACTTGCAGGTTCATTTGAATGACCTTGTGGATAATACTTAATATCAGTATTAATATCGTCAAAACCACCTCTTTGGGTAACTTTAATTGGAGCATTACCTCCAGAATGACCTGCAAATGTAGAATTCTTAATAGTAATTTGAGCATCTTGTACTCCTATTAAATTTACATCTAAAGCATAATCACCTTGATACCAAGTTTGTTCAGTAGTTGCTAAATCATTAAATTTAACATTATCTACAAGTAAATCTTTAATGTTAGTTAAATATAACCCTTTATTTATATAATTTCTAATCGTTGAATTAATTACAGATAAAGTTAGTTCATTTGGCTTGTTTACTTGCTCTTGAGAATTAATAGCCATACCTAAGGTACCATTACCATCCATAATTAGATTCATTATTTTTAAAGTGCTATTTTCAGCTGATGTTGCGTCTAAATTAAAACTATAATTTACAGTAAAGTTACCTCCATCAATCGTATAATTTGCACCAGCTGGTATACTAATAGTTTTAGCATTACCTGTTTCATCACTAGTAAGCTTAAAAGTAGCTTCCCTACTTCCTACAGCATTAATAGCATCTTCAAGCGTGTCATATTCTTGCTCATTAACAGTTGTTTTAGCATTAACAGTTGGTGATATTACAAAAAAAGCAACTAATAAAGCAAAAATATAGCTTATTTTTCTTTTCATATTTCCTCCTTCACTTCTAAAATAAGATTACCTCTTATCTTTAGTTAAATATACTAAATTTTTTCTAGTCAGTCAATTAAATATGATATGATTAAAAAAACTTTACATTAAATATATTTAATTACCTTGACTCTTTTTTAATTAACTTAGCATGCATAACGATTCTATTGCCAAAATTATCTTTACAGGTTGACAGTGTTAACACTTTATCACTTGTATTAACTGTCCCTGAAAAATCTACTTCACTTCTATTTTTGATTGTATTTAGAAATTCTTGATATTCTTCATTAATATTAAAAGTAGGTGTTATATAATAACTTTCTTTAGGAGTTGTATAAACACTAAATACTTGCCACATTGTATTTTCTGTAGGAGTAGAAAGTCTTATAATATGATTTTCTTTATTCAGATACCAAGAACTATTAAGAATATTTTTTAAACTTCCAAACATAGTACCATTATAACGACTATGCGCATAAATTATCGTATTTTGATTAAAGTTAACAGCATCATTTCGATAATCCATAAAAACCCATCCTGCATCATTAGGTGTTTTATCGAAAGCATGAGATAGATAATAACTATTATCAGTTGTTTGTACAATAGGATAATTTATATTAGTTCCTTTTACTTGTATCCAACCTACAGTATCAGAGTTTTTACTAAGCAATTGATTAAAATCAACTTCTAAAAGGTTCATTTTAATATAATTCCAATAGTCATCTTTTTCATCAAGAGGAGGATTAATATTTTCAGTGTTTTCTGTGTCTTCTTTTTCAATTGTAGGAGTATCATTAACAACATCTTCTTGCATGTTTTCTATCTTTTTATTATCAGTAAACCAAGTATATAGTTGATAAGCTGAGTATAAGAATATGCATAGAAAGAAAATGAGAATAACGACAATAACCCATTTTTTTAATCTTAGTTTTCTTTTATATAACTTTTTTTTATTTTTTTTTCTTTTTTTACGTATTTTCTTTTGATAACTATATCTAGAAGGTGTTTTTCTATTTTTCATATTATCCCATCTTTCTATTCTATATTTTTATTATATACCAAAAAGGTTTAGAAAAAAAGCCCTATTGGGCTTTTTCATAATCACATTTACTACACTTTATTTTATTATCCTTTTCTACCAACATTTCACCACAGTTTGGACACTTCTCTCCTATTGGTTTATCCCAAAAAGCTTCTTTACATTTAGGAAAATTGCTACAACCGTAGAAGGTTTTACCTCGTCTTGTTTTTCTTTCTAAGATCTTACCATCACATTTAAGACAATTACAAACAACTATCTCTTGTTTCTCTTCTTTTTTAATATACTTGCACTCTGGATAATTAGAACAAGCGACAAATTCTCCATAACGTCCTGTTCTTTTAACTAAAGGGCTACCACAGTTTGGACACTTTTCTCCGGTCTCTTCAGCAGGTTTCTTTTCCATATCACTAAAGGCTTTTTTAACTCGTGGTTCAAAAACATCATAAAACTCTTTTAGAACTTCATTCCAAACAAGATTGCCATCGGCAATTTTATCAAGTTCTTCTTCCATATTCTTAGTGTATTCTACATTTATTATGTCACTAAAGAACTCTTGTAGTTTATCAGTAGTTTCAATACCAATTTCTGTTGGCACAAACTTTTTATCTTCTATTTTGACATAACCACGTTCTTTAATTGTATCAATGGTTTTAGCATAGGTAGATGGACGTCCTATTCCTAAGTCTTCCATCTCTTTAATTAGTTTCGCTTCTGTATATCTTGCCGGTGGTTTAGTAAAATGTTGTTCTGATAAGATATCACTAGCTTTATAATTATTACCTTCTACAAGTTCTGGAATAATTTTATCTTCGTTTTTCTCATAATCACTATATACTTTTAGATAACCATCAAAGTTTAGGATACTTCCAGTCGCTTTAAATTTATAATCATTGTTATTAAATATTAGAGTTGTTTGGTCCATAATTGCATCGGCCATAAGCGAAGCTAGGGCTCTTTTATAGATTAGACTATAAAGTTTAAACTCATCGTTAGATAGATATTGTTTTACTTTTAAAGGCTCTCTTAAAATACTAGTAGGTCTAATTCCTTCATGAGCATCTTGTACGTTTTCTGTTTTTTTAGCATGTTTAGTATAACCAATATATTTTTTACCAAAGTTTTCTTCTATATAATGAAAGGCACTACCTACAAACTCATCAGAAAGTCTAATAGAGTCAGTTCTCATATAAGTAATAAGACCAACTGTCTCAGTTCCTAAATCAATTCCTTCATATAACTTCTGAGCGATAGACATAGTCTTTTTAGCCGTAAAGCCTAATTTAGTTGATGCTTCTTGTTGGAGAGTTGAAGTTATAAAAGGAGCACGACTAGCTTTCTTTCTTTTCTTCTTCTCTATACTACTTAAATTATAATCATCTCCAAGTGATTCTAACACTTTGTTAGCATCAGATTCATTATGAAGTTTAATATCATCATCTTTATATTTAAATAGACTTGCTTCTACATCTTCAATGATAGCAGTTATAGTAAAATATTCTTCAGGTACAAATGATGCTATTTCCCTTTCCCTATCGACAATAAGTTTTAAGGCAACACTTTGCACACGACCTGCACTTTTCGCTTTTATTTTAGATTGCAAGAGCTTTGATAGTCTAAAACCTATTATTCTATCAAGTATTCTTCTTGTCTCTTGACTTTTAACTAAGTTATCATCTATTTTAGTTGGATGTTTAATAGCATCAAGAACTTTATCTTTAGTTATTTCATGAAATAGGACTCTATCATAATCTTTATCTTTAATACCTAAAGCTTCTTTTAAGTGCCAACTAATCGCTTCTCCCTCCCGGTCGGGGTCGGTTGCAAGTATTACATGGCTAGCATCTTTTACATCTTTTTTTAAGGCGCTAATTATCTTTTTCTTCCCCTTTAAAGGAACATAATTAGGTTTAAAACCATTTTCTATATCAACACCAAGTCCTAAAGGTCCACTAGTTGCTAAATCTCTAATATGACCCTGGCTTGCTACTACTTTATAATCATTACCTAAGTATTTTTCAATTGTTTTACTTTTACTAGGACTTTCGACAATTACTAAGTTTTTAGACATCTAATCCCTTCTTTCATACAATTTTATACATGAGAATTACTGCTTTGTCAACTCTAAATATTCACTAACTGGTCCATAACTTCTTCTATGTTCATCGATAATACCATATTTTTTAATTGCTTCTAAATGTTTCTTAGTAGGATAACCTTTATTATCTTTAAAGTCATACATTGGATATTTTTTATCTAACTCTTCTAACATTCTATCCCTTGTAACTTTAGCGATAACGGAAGCGGCAGAGATTGTAATACTTTTTAAATCTCCTTTAATAATTGAAGTTGTAGGAATATCTAAATCCAGTTTCATCGCATCTATTAAGACATGTTCTATCTTACAAGTACAATTTTTAATCGCTTCCATCATAGCCATTTTTGTCGCTTCATAAATATTAACTTCATCTATTACTTTTTCAGAAATAATACCTACTCCTACTCCTAAGGCTTGCCTCATAATCTCATCATAGAAATATTCTCTTTTCTTTTCACTAAGTTTTTTAGAATCAGTTAACCCTTCTAGATTAAAGTGCTCTGGTAAGACAACACATGCAGCGACTACAGGACCAACTAAAGGGCCACGGCCAACTTCATCAACTCCAGCGATAAAGTTAATCCCTTTATCTCTTAACTTTCTTTCAAAATAATAATTATCATTTAGGCATACTTTTAACTCTAAGTCTTTAATTAATTTTTTATCTTTAGGCTTATTCATTTCTTTTTTTAACTCATAACAAGCCTCTATATTCATAAAACGATAACCATTAATTTCTATAACTTTTTTTTCATCATATAAATCATAATCTATATCAAAGATATCTTTATGCTTAATCTTTGATCCATACTCTTCTCTTACCGGCCAATCTAACTTATCAAAAAAGCTTTTGGAGCATGCAAGGTCTATATCAGTTGTTTTATCTATAATTCCTTGAACTACTAAACTTGCTCCACTAATTACTATATACTTATCTTTTGGTAAATCTAATTTTTCTAATTCTTTAAATATTTCACCTTTTGTCATAAATTACATCCTTTACTAATTACTTCTTCCTATACATTATTAACTGAATAATAAAATATTTTCGCACGATTTGTGATATATTGATAATTTTCTTTATTATTTTTATTATTTTCTAAAAAACTTATAACTATAGATATATCATCAGCATCTTCCATTATAATCATGACTTCTTTACCTATACTTAACTGTTCTGTCATAATCTTTTCGTTTAACATACTAGGTATAAAGATATAAAAGTCTACATCTATATAACTACCACTATCTTC
>CAMMBX010000075.1 GCA_946494345.1 uncultured Mycoplasmatota bacterium
TTACATAATGAAAGAAAGTAATATTATTACTTAGATTAGGGTTAAATGACCCCCCTCCAAGTAACTATTTGTAAATCGTACATTATCATACAAATACCTTCGTTCTTAGTCTTTTGTTAATTTAATATTAACATAAAATGCTTTAATATGTAAAGCTGTTGAATTAACCCTTTATTTCTTTTCATCTCTTAGTCTATTTTCAATGTTAACTCGTTGAACTAGAGCAAGAGATGCCATTAAACATAAAGTAAAACTACCACCATAACTCATAAATGGCAAAGGTACTCCTGTCATTGGCATTAAACCAAATAAGCCCATTAAATTAATCGCTATATGTAAGAAAATATAAACTGCAACACCATAACAAATTAAAGCTCCTCTATTAGTATAACTTTCTCTACCTATTTTAAGTATTCTATAAAGTAAATATAAGTAGGCAATAATAATCGCTATTCCTGTTACAAGTCCAAGTTCTTCTACAATAACAGCAAAGATAAAGTCAGTATAAGGATATGGTAAATATAAATACTTTTGAGTACTATTTCCTAACCCAATTCCTGTTAATCCTCCATTGTTGATAGCAATGTAACCATTACATACTTGGTTACCTGTATCTAATAATCTATCACATGGTCTTGTAAAATTAAAACGTTCTAATTGTCTTGATTGTAAGATACTACCACCTGTCATAATAAGTACTGCCCCTACTACTAAACACATACCAACAAAAAGAGCGATTACTTTTAATTTTATTGTTTTAGAAACAGGTGACGAAAAGAATATTATACCTGTAAGAGCAGCAAAGATAATAGCAGTACCTAAATCAGGTTGTAACATAATTAAAAATGTTATAATTACTCCTATTATTAAAGGAATAATGGCTATAAAGAAATTATTCAAACGCTTTTCATGAACTTCATAGAATCTAGCCATGAAAACAATCATAATTACTTTAATAAATTCACTTGGTTGTAAAGTAAAAGGACCTATGGGAATCCAACTGATAGCATAATTAGTTGCACTACCATAAATTAACAGCAATATTAAAACGGCAACAAATGCTATTAATAATAGATTAGAAATCATACCATAAAATTTAGTGTTAAATTTAACCATAAAGATACAAAAAATAAAACTTACTATTAGGAATAATCCTTGTCTTAAAAAATAAGCATAAGGACTGCCACCATTCATATATGACGTAACATTACTAGCAGAGAATATCATTACTAGTCCTAATACAAAAAGAACTAGTGTTAGAAAAAATAAAGGTTTATCAAGATTTTTTATAATATCTTTAAACTTTGTCATCTAATACTAACCCTCCTTGTATCTCTTTATCTTTTTCTTTTAGAATACCACAAATTTATAATAGTTAAAAGTTACATAGTCAAATTCATTAACAATTTGACATATTTTTTCATATCTTATAATAGAAAAAGGAGGTTTTTAACTATGTATTATTATGGTGGTGGATCATTTAATTCATTCCCAAGCTGTGGATGTTCTAATCAATGGTTTTATCCAAGTTGTGGTTGGGGTTGGAATAATAATAACAATAACTATGCCATAATTTTAGTTTTATTTATACTACTTGTTATTGTAATCGGTGCAAGATTCACTCGTTAAGAAAGGTTTTCCTTTCTTTTTTTATGGATCTGTGTTAAAATATAGCAAGAAATGGGGTATTTAGATGTTAAGATGTAAAGATATATTAGATGAAAAAGATAAGAGATTAAGATTAGTTAGTAAAGATGTTACTTTTCCATTAAGTAAAGATGATTTAAAGACAATTGATTTAATGGTTGAGTATCTAACTAATAGTCAAATAGAAAGGTTATCAGAGAAATATAAATTACGTCCTGGTATGGGAATGGCAGCAATTCAATTAGGTATTCCAAAAAGATATTTAGTAATTGTCCATGAAGTAGATGAAGAAGAGTTTGATACATATATTATTTGTAATCCTAAAATTGTTAGTAATTCAGCGGAAAAGATATATGTAGAAATGGGTGAAGGATGTTTATCTGTAAATAGAGAGGTTGAAGGTATTGTTCCAAGATATGCAAGAGTTACTGTTGAAGGATATGATGTTAACGGTAATAAGATAAGAGTAAGAGCTAGAGAAGAACTTGCTATTGCCTTTCAACACGAGATAGATCATCTAAATGGAATTATGTTTACGGATCATATAGATAAAAAAGATCCTTATAAAGATGCTGATAAATATAGAGCAATTTAAAAAGCAGGATAAACCTGTTTTTATTTTTATCATAATATAGCATTAATAATTTATATCTAATTAAGAATTTAATCTAGTGCTTTTGTATATTATCTATTGCGTTAACTTAATATTATTTCAACACATTTTACAAAGATTGGTATAGTTTATTTTATTTTAGATTTACAAAACAAATCATCCTTGCTAGAATTAAAGAGGAGGATACTTATGAAGAAATATATTGTTTTGATTTTTTTAGTTATTTTATTTGGTTTTACTTTTGCTTTTAGAAAGCCGTTATATAATTTATACAGAACTTATTTTATAAAAGAAAATAAAGATGTTACTTTAACAGCAACAAATGAATATACAAGAGAATATGATTTTAATTATGTAAAGTTAATTGATGATTTTTCTCCTAATAGTTATCAAGATTTATTAAATATTTATTATACAGTTTTAAATTCAGGAGAAGATGAGTTCTCTTTTTATTGTCCTAAAGAATATACTGAGTGTATAAGCGATGTTGATTCTCTTGCTAATAATCAAAGAACACTTTCTACAATAAATAATTTTGTGCATCCTTTTAATAGTTTTAAACATTTAGAGACTAGTTATGATGATTATGGTAAAGTAACTTTAAAGATCGATCATATTTATAGCGATAGTGATATTAAGTTAATCGAAGCGAAAGTTAAAGAAATTAAAAACGAAATATGGCAAGATAATATGACTGAAGAAGATAAGATTAAAGCTGCTCATAACTATATTATTAATAACAGTAAGTATGATAGTGATAGAAGTGACAATAATATTGTAAAATATAAATCGGATACTGCTTATGGTACGCTTTTAGAAGGCTATAGTTTATGTGGTGGTTATACTGATGCTATGGAATTATTCTTAGAAGATATGCATTTAAAAAATTATAAGATATCTTCAGAGAATCATGTATGGAATGCTGTTTACTTAAATGGTAATTGGTTCCATTTAGATCTTACTTGGGATGATCCTATTACTACTGATGGTAGTGATATATTAGAGTATAATTTCTTTTTAATAACTACTAGTGAATTAGATGCTTTAGAAGCAGAACAGCACAATTATGACAAAAATGTTTATAGTGAACTCGCAGTTTAAAAATGTTAGGAAGTAAAATCCTAACATTTTATTTAAAGACATAAGTATTATTTATTCTTCTCCATCATTTTCTTTGCCATTTTTAAGATAAATTTATTAGTAGCAGAAACTTTTTCTCGATCTTTTTTAAGTCCTAATGTTTTTAGAGAATTATCAGCATAATCAACACATAAATCAACTCCTGAAATAAAGCTTGCCATATTAGAATTCAAGAAAACAATTGGTCCTGCCATTTCTTCACTAGTGGCAAGTCGGTGAGCAATTCCTGTTTCTGCTAATAGAGCCTCTTCTCCTCCAGCCATTTTCTCAAATTCATCTTTCATGCCGGTATCAGTAGAGCCTGGCATTATATTATTGACTCTTATACCTTGTTTTCCAAGTTTAATAGAGGCTTCACATGCATACTCTGATAAACATCTTTTAGAGTACATATAGGCAAAAGTTGAAGGAGATATTTTGGCAAGAGGTTCTACTACACTCTCTACTTCTTCCCAAGTATTAGCTTTAATAACTTTACTTTGTTCTTTTCTAAACTCTTTCCAATTAAGTCCTGCAGTACTTGTTACGTAAACAATACTACCACCCTTACTCATTCTCTTAGTTAAATATTCTTCTGTAATATAGAAATTAGCTGTATAATTGCAATTAAAAGTTGTCATATAATCAGTTTTAGAGCCTGATAGTCCAGCTACTCCAAAGAAACAGTCAATATGTTCAGGAAGTTTACTAAATAAACTATCTATATCTTCTTTTTTAGATAAGTCACACTTTATAAATCCTTTAGTACCACTAACATCACAGGGATTTAAGTCAACAGCATAACATATAGCTCCTAAATCTACTAACATTTCTACTGTGGCTCTACCCATACCACTACTTGCACCTGTTACTACACAAATTTTATCTTTGTAGCCAAAATAATCTTTCATATAAATCCTACCTTTCTAACTAAAGTATAGGAAAATAAAAGAAAAAAGTAAATAATTTATAGAAAATTAGCTACTTTTTTACATTATCTTTTTAGGATTTTTCTAATAAAGTTAATACATTTCTTTTATCTTAATTAATTTTTTTACATGTGGAACATCAACTTCTTTAGGTAATCCTTTAGGACAATAATAGATAACATTAAGTCCAGCCTTTAAAGCTCCTAAAATGTCTTTATTATAATTATCACCAATCATAACACATTCATTAGGTTTATGAGGTCCACAAGCTTTTATAAAGCCTTCAGTAGTTGGTTTTATAAATTCTTCTGCACCAATTATTTCTTTAAAATATGAACTAAAACCTAACTTTTTAATTCTTCCTACTTGAGTATTAGTAAAAGCATTAGTATAAATTATATTTTCATAACCTTTATTTTGTAAGTAATCAAGTACTGCAACTGCTCCTGGATGAATAGTTTCATTGACATTAATCATATATTTAGACCATTCATCAATTAATTTTTCACTGATTGTAACACCTGTATTTGTACTAAGAAATTCACTTAGCATTTTTCGATCGTATTTTGGAAACTCTTTCTCATAAACATTAAGTAATTCATACCACTTTTCATTAAATTTTAAAAAGTCTTCTTCACTTAAATTATCTCTAAAGAGATTCTCCTCTATAGAAAAATCTCCATCTACAATAGTACCATCAAAATCCCATATAAATCGTTTAATCATAATATCACCCTTATCTATCATATAAATTTCCTAGTAACACTAGAAAGTCATATTTAAAACTAATTTTAAATATCTTAATTTACTTTAATTTTACTTTTACTTTTTTGATATTTACTATCTAACTATAAAACTTTATTTCTTGTTTTATAGCATTTAATATAATGATTATAATTAGGCATTCTATATTCGCCTGAACCTAGTGCTTCTTCCATGAAATGAACATAAGAAATAAAATAAATTTTATTTCGCCCTTGTCGTTACCTTCAAGGATTCCTACTTCATTGATAGAGTAACCTCTATTCTCCATAGGCTTAAATTCCGATAGTTGCTACCGTACTCATTTATTTTTGTTATTTAATTATTTCTTATCTATATAAAACATTATCTATACTAAACTTTGCAAATTATAGTGTAACTTCAATCCTTCAAGCATTATGTTTAAACTTGCATTTATATCTCTATCATTATGTACTCCGCAGCATGGACAATCATACTCTCTTATACTTAAATCTTTTAACTTACTATTCTTATATCCACAATGACTACATATTTGACTACTTGGATAATAGGTATTTATCTTATAATAAATCTTTCCT
>CAMMBX010000076.1 GCA_946494345.1 uncultured Mycoplasmatota bacterium
CTAAAGAAATACTAGAAGTTATGATGGGAAATATTAATTGTGGAGATAAATTAACAGTTGAAGCAAGTGGTGATGATGAAGAAAAAGCCCTTGATGCAATATGTGACTATATAGAAAAAGGAGAAGACTAGATGAAATACTTAGGAAATAAAGTAGGTAATGGTCTAGCCCTTGGAAAAGTTTATATAATAGATACTAAAATACCAGAATTAAAAGAGGTAAAACTAACATCTAATGAAGAAATTACTAAAGAAAAAGAAGATTTAAAATTAGTTGTTGAAAATGTTTGTAAAGATTATGAAGAACTAGAAGCTGAAGCTACTTCTGATGATATACGAGAGTTATGTAATTTTTATAAAATACTTTTAAGTTCTAATTCTCTTATAACTTCTATGGAAGAAGTAATAGATGAAGAAAAGTGTGATAAGTTAACGGCTATTACTAAAGTAATGAAAAGAAAAGCAGAAGAGTTATCTTTAGTTGATAATGCTTATTTAAAAGAAAGAAGTAAAGATATAGAAGATGTTACAAACAAGCTTATTAGAAAAGGCTTAGGCATTAAAGAAATAGATTTAAGTAAATTATCTGAAGATACTATTTTAGTAGCAGAATCTATTCCACCATCAGTTTTACTTTCTAATAATTTAGGTTATGTTAAAGGAATAGTTGCTGAAATCGGTGGTAAGACAAGTCATGTGGCAATACTAGCATCAACTCTTGGAATTCCCTCAGTTTTTGGCATAAAAGAAGTTAGTAAAACTTTAACAGATGGAGAGTTAATCTATGTTAATGGTAATGAAGGCTATATTGAAAATAATTTAACTGATACTAAGATTAGTGAGATTAAAGAAAAGATAAAGAAAGAAGAATTACTTAAAGCATCATTAGTGGATATGAAAGATAAACCTTCACTAACTAAAGATAATAAATCTCTACTTATAACTGCAAATGCTGGAGATTTATCAGAACTTGATAGGCTACTCGAAGTTAATTCTGATGGTATTGGACTATTTAGAACAGAGTTCTTATTCTTAAATAGAAGTGTAGAACCAGAAGAAGATTATTTATTTAATGTCTATAAGACTTTTGCAGAAAAGTTAAATGGTAAACAGTTAATTATCAGAACTCTTGATATCGGTGGAGATAAGAAATGTCCTTATATTGATATTAAAGATGAACAAAATCCATTCTTAGGATATAGAGCGATAAGATACTGTTTAGATAATAAAGAGTTCTTTAAAGTAAGTCTAAGAGCGATTCTTAGGGCAAGTCACTATGGTAATGTTATGATAATGTATCCAATGATATCATCTTTAGAAGAAGTGTATAAAGCTAACGAGATATTAGATGAAGCGAAAAGAGAACTTGCTAGTAAAAATATACCTTTTGATGAAAATATCAAAGTAGGTATCATGGTAGAAGTTCCTAGTACCGCAGTTATGGCCGATATGTTAATAGATGAAGTTGATTTCTTTAGTATTGGTACTAATGATTTAATTCAGTATACGGTTGCAGTAGATAGATTAAATCCAACTGTTAGTAACCTTTATAGCTTCTATAATCCTGGAGTTATTAGACTTATTAAAAAGACAATAGACTCAGCTAAAGATAAAAAAGATAAGTTTGTTGGTATGTGTGGAGAGATGGCTGCAGACCCACTTGCAATTATTCTTCTTGTTGGGCTAGGACTACAAGAGTTTAGTGTAAATGCTAGTATGGTTTTAAAAGTTAAAAAACTAATATCTATGATAGATAGTAAGAAGGCTGTGCTTATCGCTAACAAAGCCTTGACTTTAAAGACTGCTAAAGAAGTAGAAGCTTATTTAGATGGAGAAGCTAAGAAAATATATGGTAAATATTATTAAAAGGAGGATGAAATAATGGCAAAAGATAATAATATTTTATTAGCAAGAATTGATAACAGATTAATTCATGGACAAATAGTATGTCTATGGGCAGGGGCAGTAGGAGCAAATCTAATTGTTGTAGCAGATGATGAGACGGCAGTAAATGAAATAGAAACTAGTGTTATGAAAATGGCAGCATCATCACTTGGCTATGACACAAGATTTTTTACAATACAGAAGACTATTGATATTATAGATAAAGCATCAGACGACCAACACATTTTATTAATATGTCAAACTCCTAAAGATTTAAGGAGAGTTATTGAAGGAGGTGTAAAGATAAAGGAGGTAGATATTGGTAATTTATATTATGATGAAGGTGAAGAAAAACTAACTGATAAAGTTTCTGTTAGTAAAGAAGATTTGAAAGATTTAAACTATATCAAGAAACATGTTGATAAAATTTATATTCAAGATACACCTGATTCACCAAAAGAAGAATTTTAAGGGAGGAAGATTTAAATTATGGAAATAACATTATTACAAGGAATAATTATAACATTAGTAGTTATGGTTCTTGTTATTGATAGACACCTAGAAGCATTATTCATCTTTAGACCAATTATTGTTTGCCCAATAGTTGGAGCGATTCTAGGTGACTTAAATACAGGACTAGTAGCAGGTGGTATGGTAGAACTTGCTTTTGCAGGTATAGCAGGTATTGGAGGAGCAAGTGTTCCAGAAGCCTTACTTACTAGTGTTATGACTGTTGTATTCGCTCACATTACAGGAAATAATGTAGCGACTAGTTTAGCATTAGCATATCCATTTGGAGTATTATTACAATTCTTATGGACTGTTAGAAATACAGCTTTTGTTTCTTTCAATGGTCCTGCTGAAAGATATGCTAAAGAAGGAAATGTTAAAGGATTATTTAAACTATGCTTTTATGGAATAATTATTACAAGTATTGCTACTGGTATTTTAACATTCCTATCAGTATATGCTGCTCAAGAACCATTAAGAGCTTTAGTAGAAGCAATGCCTGATTGGTTAGTTAATGGTTTCCAAGTGGCTGGAGGATTACTTCCTGCTGTTGGATTTGCTATGTTACTACGTGTAACTTTAAAAGCAAGATATGTACCTTATTTACTTGCAGGATTCCTATTCGCAACATTTATCCAAATAGACAACGTTTTACCAGTTGCTATTATGGGACTTGCTTTTGCTATGATGGAGTTCTATAGAAGTGGTGATAAAGAACCAGCTTTAGTAAATGGAAAGGAAGGTGAGAATAGTGGCATCTAAAGAGAAAAAACGTAAAAGAGTTATAACTGATGCTGACTTAAATGATTTAGCCTTACTTTCTGTCTTAAATCAATCATGCTTTAACTATGAAAGAATGCAAAGTATTGGTTTTACAGCATCAATGGGACCAGCTTTAAAGAAAATATATAAAAATGATCCTAAAACTTTATCAAAAGTACTACATGATAACTTAGAGTTCATTAATACTCATAATACATTACTTCCATATTTACAAGGATTAATGTTATCACTTTATGAAGGTGGAGAAGATCCTGAGACTGTTAAAAAAATTAAAATATCTTTATTTGGACCTTTAGCAGGTATAGGAGATGCCTTATTTTGGTTTACATTACTTCCAATTACAGCAGGAATTTGTGCTTCTCTTTCTGACCAAGGAAATGTTTTAGGACCAATAGTATTCTTCTTAGTATTTTTAGTAGCTTTCTTACTACGTTTCCCACTTGCAAGAATGGGTTATAAAACAGGTACTAAAGCCTTAGATAAATTACAAGAAAATACAAAAAAGGTTAGTAATGCAGCTTCAGTATTAGGTGTAACAATATTAGGTGGTTTAATTGCAAGTTATGTAACATTAACAGTTAAGACAACTATTAATATTGGACATGATGCTACTGTAAGCTTACAAACAGATTTCTTTGATAAGATTTTACCTAACTTATTACCATTTGCCTTTACTTTCTTAATCTATTTCTTATTAAGAAAGAAAGTAAATACTACAGTATTAATAGTAGGTATTATAATAGTATCAATTGTATTCTCATTCTTTGGA
Source organism: uncultured Mycoplasmatota bacterium (assembly GCA_946494345.1). GTDB lineage: Bacteria > Bacillota_I > Bacilli_A > RF39 > UBA660 > Onthousia. Next base: position 3,946 of record CAMMBX010000076.1, read on the forward strand.
ATACTTTAGTAAAAAGCCTTTTAAGGCTTTTTCTTTTGTCTTAAAAATGATATAATTTTTTTGAAAGGTAGTGAGATAATGAAACAGATTATAATAATAACAGGACATAATAACTTTGCTAGTGGAATTTTAAGTTCTCTAACTATGATAGCAGGAGTTAAAGATAATGTTTATGCAGTAGACTTCTTAAGTAGCGATAATGATGATACACTAGAAGATAAATTTAATAAGATAATTAGTGATAATAAAGATAGTGAGATTTTATTTACTTGTGATTTAATGGGAGGAACTCCATTTAAATTAGCATCTAAACTTGCTTTTACTAATGATAGTTATGAAGTAGTAACAGGTATTAACTTAGGAGGTTTAATAGATACTTCTATGAAGTTAGATAAATTTAGTATAAAAGAATTAAAAACATCTTGTAAGGAAGCTTCTATTAAATCAGTTATACCTTTAGAAAAGGTAATAGAAAAAGATAAAGAAGAACCTAGTGAAGGAATTTAAATGAAAAAGATAATTAGAAATGTTATAAGATGTAAAAACTGTAGTGATATTATAGAATCTAAATATACTCATGATTCTGTTACTTGCAAATGCGGTAGATGTTCAGTTGATGGAGGTAAAGATTATCTTAGAAGATGCTTCAAAAATTCTACTGATGATTATGAAGAACTAAGTGAATTTGAAGAAGATAGCAATAAAAAAAGTGAAGATTAAGTTTTCCTCACTTTTAATATATCTAAAATGTATTAGTTCTACCACTTAACACAGGTACATGGTCTTGATATGTTCCTTTAGTAAAGGCCATTTCACATGATAATAGTTGCATTACAATAGTAGCTTGATAGAAAGCATAGATACTTTCAGACTCATCTATCATAATAGCCATATCTGCTATATCAGCAATTTCTTTATCATTAGTAATTACATAAGTCTTAGCTTTTGTATCTTTTAGATAAGTAACAACTCTTTTAATATCTTCGTTAGTTTTATCATCTACTGCAAATAAAACTATTGGGGTTTTAGGACTAGTTGAAGCAAGGGGACCATGACAGAATTCACTAGCTTTATATGGAACAACAGGAACTAAACAAGTTTCCATAACTTTTAGAGCAAATTCTTTAGCAAGAGAATAGCTATAACCTCTAGCAATAGAAAAGCCCACTTCCATAGATATTAATTCTTTAGCCATAGGTTTAACATCATCGTATAAATCTAATCCTTTTTTAACAGCTTCTATATATTTATTATCATCAAAATTATCTTCTTCACCACTTAAGCATAAAGCTAACTTAGTTAAGATATATAAAGTAGTAGTATATCCTTTAGTAGCAGCTCCAGCATTACTTTCGCCAATCTCATTATAGATATGTTTATCAGTTGCTTCTGCTACTAATGAATCAGGATTATTAGTAATAGCAAAAGTATAAGCTCCAGACTCCTTAGCTTTCTTTAAAACAGTACTAACATCATAGCCTTTACCAGATTGAGAAATAGCAATAACACAAGTACTAGATAAATCCATATTACTATCATAAACAGTGAATATTGAAGCATCTGCCATTTCTACAGGAATTTTTGTATGTAACTCTAAGAAAAACTTACCAAAGATACCTCCATGAGTAGATGTTCCTCTTGCAACTATCATAAAGTTTTTAGGA
>CAMMBX010000077.1 GCA_946494345.1 uncultured Mycoplasmatota bacterium
TTGGAGAACTATAAATATAAGTAATGCATTTGCAGTATCACAGAAAATGAATGATGAAGGAAATAGATATGGATTTACTAATACCATTGATACCCATATGATGAAAAATAGTGAATGGGCAATAGTGGCCTATCTATCACAATCAAAATATGGAAAGTTAGGAAATACTAATTTTACAGGTGCAAATAAAGAAATATATCAAAATAAAAGCGACCAATTTATAACAGGTTGTAGTTATGGCAGTCCAAGTAACGGAAATACAGATTATGGATGTCAATACACATACGATATAGATATAAATGGAACAGGAGCTTCAACCACAGGAACTATCTATGGAATATATGATATGAGTGGAGGTGCTTGGGAATATGTAATGGCCAATTATAATGATATAAGCGGTGACTCTGGATTTAGTGAACCATTAACATTAGAGTCAAAATATTACAATAAATATACAACAAACAATATAAGTACAGCATGTGATGGAAGCACATGCTTAAGTCATGGCATGTCAGAAACTTCAGGCTGGTATGGAGATGCAATATTATTTCTAAATGATGAAGCAACGTGGTTAATACGTAGTGGTTTTTATCAGAATACTGCTAGTTCTGGGATTTTTTATGATGTAAGTATTGCAGGGGATATTGATTTAAGTGGTTCATTCCGTCTAGTATTAGCACCTAACTCCTAACATCTAATTAGCAACTAATAAAATCGAAAAAGGTAATGTCAATACCTTTTTCTTTTTGTTTACACTTTCTTTGTCAAATGATTTATTTGTCTAATTAAATCTCCCTTATTTTATTTACATTTTTAATATTTTTGTGTAACATATAATTAAGCAGTGGTAGACTGTGGGGAAAAGTGGGGGATAAATATGTTCATGGGAGAATTTCATCATAACATTGATGAAAAAGGAAGAATTGCTATACCAGTTAAATATCGTGAAATACTTGGGAAAAACTTTGTTATTACCCGTGGTATAGAACATTGTATATATGTTTATCCTACTAGCACTTTTGAAAATATTGTTAGTAAACTAGAAAGCTTACCATTTACTAAAAAAGATGCTAGAGCTTTTACCCGCTTCTTCATGTCCGGTGCTACTGCCATAGAACTTGATAAACAGGGAAGAGTAAATATACCTTCACCTCTCTCTACATATGCTAATCTATCTAAAAAATGTGTAATTGTAGGAACGGGTGATAGATTAGAAATATGGGATGAAGATTCATTTAATGAGTTTATGAGTTCATGTAATGACGAAATGTCTAATATCGCTGAAGGTCTATTTGAGGAGAAAATATAATGCATGAATCAGTATTACTTAATGAGACAGTAGAATCTCTAAATTTAAAAGATAACAGTATTGTAGTAGACATGACCTTAGGATTTGCAGGACACAGTAGTCAAATACTAAAAAGAATTAAAAATGGGTATCTATTCGCCTTTGACCAAGACGAGGAAGCTTTAGATTACAGTAGAAATAAACTTTCTACCATCAGCGATAACTTCCAAATAATCGATTCTAACTTTGTCTATGCTAAAGATAAATTAAAAGAGTTAGGCATAGACAAAGTAGATGCCATACTTTATGATCTTGGAGTATCAAGTCCTCAGTTAGATGAAGATTATCGAGGCTTCAGTTATAGATTTGATGCTCCTCTTGATATGAGAATGGATAAAGATAACAAACTAACTGCTAAAATAATAGTTAATACTTATAGTTATGATGCGTTAAAGAGAATCTTTAAAGATTATGGTGAAAGTAAATTCTCATCATCCATTGCAAGAAACATTGTTAAGTATAGAGAAACAAAAGAAATAGAGTCTACTTTAGAACTAGTTGATATCATTAAATCTTCTGTTCCTTATAAAGAAAGACTTAAAAAGCATCCTGCAAAGCAAATATTTCAAGCTTTAAGGATAGAGGTAAACAATGAATTAGATGTTTTAGAAAAATCTTTAGATGATGCTTTATCTATGTTAAATGTTGGAGGAAGAATTGCTGTTATAACATTTCATTCGCTAGAAGATAAAATAGTTAAACATAAATTTATTGAAGTAACAAAAATTGATGAAATATCTAAAGGACTACCAAATATTCCTTTAGAGAAATTACCAAACTTCAAGTTGATTACAAAAAAAGGTATAAAAGCAAGTGATAAAGAACTAGCTCATAATAATAGAGCTCACTCAGCAACTTTAAGAGTAATAGAAAAAATCAAATAAATTATAAGGAGGTGCTAATATGGCTAAAAGGAAATTAAAAAAGCGTGTTAAAATGTCTAGATTTGAAAGATTAATCTATACTTTTGCTCTTGTTTTAGCAATTAGTGCTCCTTTAACTATAGTCTTTTCTAAAGCAACACTATCAAAAATAAACTTTGAAGTTGAGCAAGCTAAACAGAAAATAGAAGAACAAACTAAAACTAATGAAAGTCTATCTATGAAAATTAATGAACTTGCTAGTCTTGATAAAATAGAAGAGGTTGCCAAAGAACAAGGATTAAGCTATAATAATGATAACATTAAGAATATCGATGAATAATAGGAAGTGGTATCTTTGAAAAGAAAAAAGAGAAGAAAAAACAATATAAGATATAGTAAGCTTGTAATAATTGCTTCTCTTTTTTTGTTTGCCTTAATGATTGCAAGAGTTACACAACTTGCCTTATCAAAAGAAATAGATGATACTAATTTACAAGCTTTAGCAAGAAGGCGTACTACTAAAACCGATATAATCCAAGCTAAACGTGGTAATATTTATAGTAGTGATAATGAGGTTTTAGCTCAAAATGTCTCTTCCTATAAATTAATCGCTTACTTATCTCCATCTAGAACAACAGATGATGATAACCCAGAGCACGTTGTTGATAAGGAAATGACTGCTGAAAAATTAGCAGGAGTATTAGGATGTAGTAAAGATGAGATATTAAAATACTTAAATAAAGAAGGAGTCTATCAAACTGAATTTGGTACGATTGGTAAAGGCTTAACCGAACTTACTAAAAGTGCTATTGAAGAGTTAAATTTACCGGGAATTGATTTTGAAGAAAGTTTTAAAAGATACTATCCTAAAGGAGATTTCGCTTCTTATGTATTAGGATATGCTAAAGAAGAGACAACTACTAATGATGATGGTAGTGAAGAAACCACTATGACAGGGGAAATGGGAATTGAAAAATATTATGATTCTACTTTAAAAGGTGAAGATGGCTATACTACTTATCAAAAAGATTTACGTGGTTTTAAAATAGCAGGAACTCCTGAAATAAGTAAAGAAGCAAGCGATGGTAAAGATATTTATTTAACTCTTAATAGTAGTATTCAGTTTTTTGTAGAACAAGCCTTATCCGAAGCTGAAGCTAATTATAATTATGAATGGTTTACAATTATGATCGCTGATGCTAAGACTGGAGCCATACTAGCATCAAGTACTTCACCATCATTTGATCCTAATACAAGAGATATTACTAATTACTTAGATATGAATGTGTCAAGTCCATATGAACCAGGTTCAACTATGAAAATATTCACTTATATGGCTGCTATGGAACAAGGTGTTTATAATGGTAATGAAACATATCACTCTGGTGTCTATGTAACAACAGATGGCACAGAAATAGGAGATTGGAATAGAGCTGGTTGGGGTGATATCACTTTTGATCGCGGTTTTGCCTTATCAAGTAACGTTGGTGTTATTAACTTAATAGATAGATATTTATCAGCAGATATTTTAAGAAGTTACTTTAAAAAACTAGGATTTAGTAAAAAAACAGGTATTGAACTTCCTAATGAGGCTACTGGAGATGTTGATTTTAAGTACGAAACGGAAATATTTAATGCTGGTTTTGGACAAGGTATTACGACAACACCAATTCAAAATATCCAAGCTTTAACATCTCTTACAAATGATGGAGTTATGTTAAAACCATATTTAGTTGAAAAAATAGTTGATCCTGATACTGGAGAAATTGTCTATGAAGGTAAAAGAGAAGAAGTAGATACCGTTGCAAGCGTTACTACTGTTAATAAGATTAGAGAATTGATGTGGAATACTGTTAATACTCCAGGTATGACAGGTGCAGGTTATAGATTAGATGGCTATGACTTAATAGGTAAAACAGGTACTGCCCAAATCGCTGATGAAAATGGTGGTGGTTACTTAACAGGTGCAGATGATATCATTTCTTCATTTGCAGGAATATATCCTAATAATGATCCTAAAGTAATTATCTATGCTTCTGTTAAAAGACCAGAAGGTGGAAAACAAAATGTCATATGGAAAGCTATTAAAGATATAGTTGTTAATATAAGTAAATACTATGGAACAGATCCTGATACAACTAGCGAAGAAAAATTAGAAGAGTATAGTTTAACATCTTATAAAAATAAAGATGTTACCTCATCAAAAACAGAACTTGAAAGTATAGGTATGAATGTAACAGTCATAGGTAATGGTAATAAAGTAATAAAACAATATCCTAAAGCCAGTGATAAAGTAACCGCTGGAACTAAAGTATTTCTTATTACCAATGATAGTAATTTAACTATCCCTGATGTTAGTGGCCTATCTAGTAAACAAGCTGAAGACTTATTACAACTTTTAGGTGTTAGTGTTATTTTAGAAGGAAATGGTTATGTAACAGGCCAAAGTATAGGAGCAGGAACACCTATTACTGATAATATGGAAATAACTTTAACATTAAGTCCCAAGTTTTAAAAAGTTTATTGACTAAAATTATCTATTATGATACATTATAGTTAATGGGAGACTTGTTAACAAAATAAAAAGGGAGGAGGTAGTAAAAAAGTTAAAAAAGTATGAATTTTAGAAATTAATAATATTTTTAGATAGTAATTTGTTATATTGACTTATTAGATTTACTAAATTAAGAGTACTTTTTCTTATCAATTTTAAAAATTGCCTTTTTGCATTACTTTATAGACTATGTTATAAGTACTGCAGAAAGGAGAAGCCTTATGAATAAAATACCTAGATTTATTTCCTTAATGGCAGATACAACTGCTAAAGCTTTAATTAAAGATGATCATTATAAATGGTTTTATGAAGATTTTATTAAATATAAAACTGGTATTGATCTTAAATCTTATAACTTAATGGATAATGAACTTAATACAGGGAATAAAGTTAAAGATTATAGAGTAGATACAATATTTGTTAATAAAAATACTCTTGTAAATATAGAATTTAATCAATTTGTTTATGACCATACTATGATAAAGAATATAAAATATGCTCTGCGGTTGGCAGGTAATGGTTATTTACAAGGAGAGCATTATTATCATAGATATGTTACACAGATAAATCTTAATAATAAGATAATGACTGAGAGAGTAAAGAAAATAAATGGAAAAGATTATAAACTAGAAGATTATAAATCTAAAAATTATTTAAAGGATGTAAGAATAATTACAATAGATTTAGGGGAATATAAAGGAATTGTTTATGATGGTACAAATAAATATGAAACATATTTATCTATGTTAACAGCAAAGTCTTATGAAGAGATGGAAAGAATAGTTGGAGATTTAGAGGAGGGAAAGAAAATTATGGAAAAATTAA
>CAMMBX010000078.1 GCA_946494345.1 uncultured Mycoplasmatota bacterium
TTTCTTTTTTCATACAGAAAAAGAGTGAAAACTAATTTTCACTCCTTAAAACTGTTTACAAAAAAAGAATAAACTATTGCAAGCCTACCCTTTCTCTACTAATATCTCTATTTCTTCTTTATTATTCTTTAGAGTATCTACTACATCTTCTTATTTTACTACTCCAAAAGGCGATGTATTACAATCTCCAAAAAGAATAATAAAAGCATTCCAACCTCCAAAGTACCATATCTCATTTTTACGAGCGAATGTTTCTTTTTTACAATTTTTATCACTAGTTTTAAATGGTAATCTTGTATAGTATTCATGTTCTGTATAGCGATAGTAAATTGCTTTGAAAGGAAGATGTTTTTCTATCTCTTTTGTAATGTCATTATCTACCATATTAGCATGAAATACTTTACCATCAATTGTTATTTTAAATCTCATCAAATCCAGTCCTCTACTCTATTTCTTGCACTATTTACAGTTGAACCTTTAACTTCAAGGCCATCTAAAACAGTCGCACCTTTACAAACTTCTTTAATCTCTTTAGGAATATTAGCAAGTCCTGAGCCTTCATGCGTTACAAATGGTCTAATTATCTTACCTGTAAAATCTCTATCTTTTAGAGCAGTTACCATTTCTTCAGGCATCTTACCACAATATACAGGTGAACCTATATAAATAACTTCATAACTTGATAAATCAGGAAGCTCTTTTACAATAGGAGCATTATGACTTCTAATTCTTTCAACTGCTTCTTTTACACAAATTTTATAGTCACTTGCATATTTATCTTTAGGTTCTACCTTAAAAAGTTCGCGCCTGTTAAATCTCTAATATATTCTGCAATTACCTCTGTATTACCTTTATCGATATAACCTACAGCATAATTTTCATCAGCTCTACTAAAATAAATAATTATACTTTTCTTATCTTTATAATTTTCCTGACTATTTAATATCATATTTCCTCCATCATAAAGACTAATTATCCTCTAAAAAATATCTAGCCATTCTTTCATAATTATCTTGACTGTTTAAACAAGTGTCTATCAAGTAACCTTTTTCATTATGAAGCTGATACTCTTTAATACCTCTAATGTAAAAGTCTTTATTTCTATCTTCGATATAAAATGGCATTATATCATTATATAAACATTCTCTAAACATAATCATTCTACCAACTCTACCATTACCATCTTGGAAAGGATGAATATGCTCAAACTTAACATGAAATTCTATTATGTCTTCTAACTTTTTATTTTCTATATTATTATACCACTCTAACAAAGCTTTCATATCTTTACTCACATCTTTTGGTAAGCTTGTTGTAATATTTCCAACAAAATTCTTTTTCTTCTTATATTCACCTACATTAAACCATTCTTTTTCACTATCAGTTAAAGTTCCATCTTTCAAAATAAAATGATATTTCTTAATCATATCTTCATCAAGAAGATTATCTAATGTATCTAGCATATATTTAAATAACGTAAAATGATTTTTAGTTTCTGTAACATCTTTTAAAACAATTACTTTATCATTACTCGCTAAAATCGTTCCAGTATCAAAAATACTTGCAGTCTCATCAGGAGTTATAGTAGAGCCCTCAATATGATTAGTATTATATGCAAAATCAATTTGTGTTTTATGATATAAATTACCTTTCAAATTTATTTTTCTCTGTTCTATTAAAGCTTTTTTAACATCACTTACCTGCATAAATAAACCTCCTAAACACTTCACTATTTATAGTTATATTTTACCAAATTTATAAAGAAAAGTCTTTAATTCTAGTAATTAAATTAATCTTCTAACATTCATTTTATTTATATCTTCTGTTAATCTTTCATATCTTACATCATAAGCATAAGACTGTGGAGGATTAAACCCATACTTTTCTTTAAGCTCTTTTAAAGGAATAAACCTCTCTAACTCATATAAATGCTTTATTTCATAAGCATATTTAGAATTCTTTAAACCTTTATTAAAATCTTCATTGCCATAACCTTCTTTGGTAATCTTATTAGGATATTTTATTATTTCTCCTAACTCTATTATATATTTAAGTTTACAAGTTGGCGATGACTCATAAACATACAAAACATCAATATGTTCTTTAGGATAATAATTTCTAAATTCATAATTTTTCTTTCCTGTAACTATTCTATTTAAATGTACTGGCTTAATACTAATATAAATTCCTTTCATAATAACACATCTCTCATATTTATAATCATTAATACTTACTTAAATCTTCACTAAGTTTACCAGGAACACTTCTTGGCCCTCTTATGGCTTTAACACCATAAGTATTTAACTTCTTAAAAGTAAATTCATCATCATTATATCTTTTTAGTAATTTTATTTTCATAACTTTTTTCATTGACACATTCTCATCAGCATATGGATAAGGTATATTAACTCGGGTTACACTACATTTAAACATTATACACGAATAAGGTTCTGCTATATATAAATAGATAGTATCTCCTACTGCAATATTATTAGATTGCTTCCAAATAATAGTATCAGTCTCATTAAAAGCATTAATAATATCATAATAATTAGGATTAGCAGGAATAAGCCACTCCTTTTTTCGATTAGATAACTCATAACTAATATCTATAAGACTCATAACCTCTTCATTAGATAAAGTACAATCTAAAATAACACTAACCCAACTTTTCTTGCTCATATGATATGCAGGATAAATACCATCTTTTTTCAAATAAGTATCTACTAAATCATCTAATTTTACATTTATAACTTCAACTTCTCCATTTTCTTTAGAATTAAGCTTACTTTTATCAATATTCATAATAAGTCCAAACCATTTATTACTATTTTTATTTCTAAAAACACCAAAATTAGGACTATCTTCCCACAAGAATTCAGGTAAAACATTATATTTTTCTTTAATTAAATTACTAACTTCATTAGACTGTTGATAAATAAAATATTCTTTAGTAAAACAATTATCAGCGATATCTTCTAACACTTTAAGAAATTCCTCTTTTACTCCATTAACAAAGTCTCCTTTAACATTTTCAAGTCGAAAGTTAGTATATTCATAATCTCCATCAAGGTCAAAAACTCTACCTTCAACTTTACCCTTACTATCAATAGTAATATCAACTCTAAAACTATTATCCATAATTAACTTAGAATACTTATAAGTATTATTTTCTTTAACAAAGCCATAAGTAATTAATTTGTTTTTATCTAATTTTCTCTTTTTAAAGACTTCATCTTCTAACACAGCTACTCCTCCTAATAAAATTATTATATAACAAAAAAGTTCTAAGTAAAACCTAGACCTTTATTAACCTATTTTTTTAAAACAAATTGTTCAACTCTCATATGAAGATTATACTTATCTCTTAACTTAGCAATTTCTTCCATCATTTCTGTTTTATGGTGTTTATCTAAAGCTTCTTCATTTTCCCATCTATCAATTAATAGAACAGTCTCTTCATCATCCATAGGAAAGAAATATTCATATTTTAAATTACCTTCTTCATTTCTTATTCTTTCTACAAGACCACTTTCTACCATTTCTTTTGCAAAAGCTCTAGCACTACCATTTTTACCTGTATAATATATATTTATTGTTAAATACATCCTTAGCTCTCCTTTCATCTATAATTATATACCAAAAAATAAATTTGATATATAAACGTTTTCAAATATCTAATTTAGAATTCAACTCATTAATATCTACCATTAAAACAGAATCTTTATTACCATCTAATATACATACTAATTTATCATCATCAAAACATTTAAAATCAATATCACTTCCTAATTCATAATACTTTAAAGGTAAATCAAGCCAGTTGCTAGACTTTACTACTTCCATAGGCTTAGTAAAATCTACAGCAATTAATGTATATGGAGTAGCCCAGTAACAACCACTAACTACTAATAAGTTATTATTTATATTGTAATTAACATCACACCAAATAAATGTTTCTTTATTATCTAAATGAGATTCACTTGGTATATAATGAACACATTCTAATGTTTTTAAATTTAAAACACTATATCCATACAAATCTTCATCAAACACTAAATATTTATTACCATCAGAATGATTAATAATAGTAGCAAGTCTAGATTTACCATAAATATTCTTCCATTCATAGATAAGATTATCATCTTTATATAATCTACATACTTCCCCATCTACACCACTATCTTGATCATCATAGTAATAATATTTTATAGAATAATTATCATCCAATACTTTTTTATTTGTTTCTTTAGTTAAATCACATTTTGAATAAACTTTTTTAGATAAATCTTGAATTAACTTATCATATTCTTCACTGCCATAGAAATTCATATCAAAATTACTCCTTTTAATTAGCAAAAATTAAATATTAATAACTTCACTTTTATCTATATGATTTCTCATTTCATAACCATTAATATGAAATTTAGGCTTACTATATTTATATACTTTAATATTATCAAAATTATAATTAGTTGGAATAAGTCCTTTATTTAATGAACTTTTTATAAAAACATTCATTAAATCTTTTAGTAATTCTCTAATATTATCATATTCATGGATACCACTATAATAATCATTAAACATTGGCTCAAACCAATATACCTTATTATTATCATAATACACTAATATAGAATGACTTGGACAGCCTTTATTATCATCATAAAATAAATAATAAGTTTCGTACTTTAAAGAAATCATATTTTCAAAAAAACATCTATATAATTCAGTCATATCCAAACAAATTCCTAAATGACTTTCTAATAATTCACTAGGTTCTTGTAATCTATAAGACTTAGCATTATTAATTCCATAATGTCTTTGTCCATTATTATCTATCCAGCCATATTCAAAAATTTTTTTGCATATAATCAAAAAAATCTTTAATTGTTGTTAAGTCCATCTTTGTAAAAATTATTTTGTAATCCATATTAAAATCATTCCTTATCTTTCTAAAAGTCATAAATGAAATTAGCAAAGGCTTTTGGATTATCTACATTTACTTCATAAGAAGCATCCTTAACACCACATAAAATCAAAGTTTTACAAGTTATTTTATCTAAGTTTCTTTTTTTACTATATCCCAACTTGTACCATTATCTCCTAGACCATATATTAAAATATTTGCCATTACATCATATTTCTTCATTAATAATTATTATCTTGTAAAAGCCAATCTACTATATTTATTTTAGTTATTCCATCATAATCTGACTCTAAATCCATATCCAATGTTAATAAATATTTAGGATAATGATCACCAGTCTTTTGTAATGATCGTAGTTCTCTTTGTAATACTTTCTCATCCCGAACTGTTAAAGCTACTTGAAAATATTTTAAACCATCACGAGATTCAGCGACAAAATCAACTTCTAAATCATCAACTTTACCAACATATACTCTATAACCTCTTCTTAACAATTCAAGATATACTATATTTTCAAGAATATGTCCCATATCACTATCTGCTTTCTTTCCTAGTAAATAACTTCTTAATCCTTGATCTACTACATAATATTTATAATCTCTAGCTAGTAAGTTTTTACCTTTAACATCAAATCTTTCAGCTT
>CAMMBX010000079.1 GCA_946494345.1 uncultured Mycoplasmatota bacterium
CAGTAGATAAAGAAGAGAAGAATACTTTAACAGTAGGAGCGAATAGTAGTAAAGAGTTCATAATAAACTTAAGTAATCCTAATAATAGAGTAGCAAGATATAACTTTTATTATGTAGGAAGTATTCCTGATAATGTAGAAATAGGATATATAGTAGACTGTGAGACCAACAGTTTACCAGAAGCGAAAGGAATAAACTTAGAAAAAGTAGATACAATAGGAAGTAGTAATATCTATAAGATAATAGTAAATAATGAAAGTGCTAATGAAGTAACTATAACTTTAGGAGTAAATGTAGGATTAGATTATAATGACTTATCATTACCTGAGAATGGGCATTTATTTAGTGAATATACAAACAATGAACCAAATGCCCCAGAGTTAGATGATAATATGATTGCCGTAACTTATAACGGAAGTAACTGGGTAAAAGCTGATAATAGTAATGTTGATAATGTTTGGTATAACTATGATAGTGGGGAATGGGCCAATGCCGTAACAGTAAGTTCATCAAGTAGAAGTAGTTACTTAAGTGCCGAAGCAGGGACAGTAATAAATATGGATGATATAGAAACCATGTGGGTATGGATACCAAGATATAGTTATAGTATTGGTAGTGTTGATGGAGTTAATTACTATGGAAAACAAGGTGAATTTTTAGATACAGTTCCAACCCAAGAATTGCCAGGAGAAATAGATGTTAAGTTTGTAAGAAGTGGAGAAAAAGATAGTTGTAGTGCCCAATATACAGTAGGAGAAGAAATAACAACTTGGTATACCCCTGATGCCTTTACTTTTGGTGATGAAGAGTTAAACGGAATATGGGTAGGAAAGTTTGAAACCTCAAGTAGCGATCCAAGTGCTTCTAATGGCGGAGATAATACAACAGACTCAGATGCAATGATCAAACCAAATGTTACAAGTTGGCGAAATATAAATGTAAGTAATGCCTTTAATGTAAGTTTAAAAATGAATGATAATGGAAATAGATATGGATTTACTGATGCTGTTGATACCCATATGATGAAAAATAGTGAATGGGCTGTGGTTAGTTACCTTAGTCAATCAAAATATGGAAAATTAGGAAATGAGAGTTTTACAGGTGCAAATAAAGAAATATATCAAAATAAAAGTAATCAATATATAACGGGCTGTAGTTATGGTGCACCATCTAATAACAATATAGATTATGGATGCCATTATACCTATGATATAGATATAAATGGAACAGGAGCCTCAACAACTGGAAACATCTATGGAATCTATGATATGAGTGGAGGAGCCTGGGAATATGTCATGGGAAATTATAATGATATAATAGGAAATTCAGGTTTCTCATCAATGCCAGAAGCAAAGTATTATGATAAATATACAAGTTCTGATGTAAACACTGCTTGTAATGGAACCTCTTGTATATCTCATGGTTTGAAAGAAACAGCAGGCTGGTATAATGATTATAAAAATATGCTAACAGAAAATGCTTCTTGGTTTGTACGAAGTGGAGGTTCTAATAATAGTAATATTTCTGGATTGTTCAATTTTCATGATACCAGTCTTTCTGGAAATAATGATCCATATGATACATTTAGATTAACTACAGTTATTAAATAATAACAACTATGAAAGTATTTAATACTTTCTTTTTTTCTTTTCTTACCGTATAATACTTTCTAGGAGTTGATTATAATGAATGTATTAGTAACTGGTAGTAGTAGAGGACTTGGGAAAGCTATTATTTTAGAATATGCTAAGAATGGTTATGATGTTATTATTAATTATAATAACAGTAAAGCTGAGGCTTTAGAATTAAAAAAATATATAGAGTCTACTTATAAAGTAAAAGCTATAGTAATTAAATGTGATATATCTAAAGAAAATGAAATTGATTCTATGATAGAAGAGATTTATAAAGAATTTGGTTACCTTGATATTTTAGTAAACAATGCTTCTATTGCTTTAGATCAAGACTTTGAATTAAAGACTAAAGAAGACTTTATGAAAACACTAGAAGTAAACTTAGTAGGAACATATTTATTATCTAAAAAAATAGGCCTTAAAATGTTAGAACGAAAAAATGGTAATATTATTAATATTTCATCTACTAATGGTCTTGAAACTACCTATCCTGAATCAATTGACTATGATGCTTCTAAAGCAGGAGTTATTTCTCTTAATCATAATCTTGCTAACTACTTTGCCCCTTATATTAGAGTTAATACTATTTGTCCTGGTTGGATTAATACAGATATGAATAAAGATTTAGATCAAGATTTTATTAATAAAGAATTAGATAAAATTCTATTAGGCCGTTTCGCAGAACCCTCTGAAATCGCTAATCTAGCTTATTTCCTTGGTACTGATAAAGCTAGTTATATAAATGATTCTATTATTAGAATAGATGGGGGTGTTAAAAGTGTTTGAGGAGTTAATTAAAAGAGTCGATTTAAAGATTAAAGATGAATTAAATAAGATTGATGACTTAGAATTAAAAAACAGCGAAAAGGTATTAAATGCCTTTTTAAAAGAGCAAGTGGCTGAAACTGATTTTAATGCTACTACTGGTTATGGTTATAATGATATAGGTAGAGATAAAATAGAGAAAATATATGCTGATATATTTAAAGCAGAAGATGCTTTAGTTCGTAATCAGTTTATTTCTGGTTCCCATGCCTTAACAGTCGCTTTTTTTGCTCTTCTTCGTCCAGGTGATACCCTTTTAAGTATTACTGGTAAACCATATGATACTATGGATGAAGTTATAGGTATTGTTGATAATTCCTCATCTTTAAAAAGCTTTGATATTAATTATATGCAAGTAGATCTAGTTAATAATGACTTTGACTATGATAAAATTAAAGAAGTTATTACTACTAATAAAATTAAAGTAATAGAGATACAAAGAAGTAAAGGATATTCTACTAGGAAGAGTTTAACTATAGACAAAGTAGAGAAAGTTATATCTTTTATTAAATCTCTTGATAAAGATATCATTATTATGGTAGATAATTGTTATTGTGAATTAGTAAGTACTAAAGAGCCAATAGAAGTAGGGGCCGATATTGCTGTTGGATCTCTAATTAAAAACTTAGGCGGAGGAGTGGCTCCTAATGGTGCCTATATCGTAGGAAGAAAAGATCTTATTAAAAAATGTGCAGAACGTTTAACTCTACCTGGTGAAGGAAAAGAAGTAGGACCATCTTTAGGTATTAATAAACAATTACTACAAGGCTTATTCCTTGCTCCTAGTGTTGTCGCCTCATCTCTAAAAACAGCCATATTCACATCGGCATTACTTGAAGAATTAGGTTATGACGTAGAACCAAAATACAATGAAGAACGTGCCGATATTGTAGAGAATATTATCTTTAATAACGAAAACCTTTTAATAAAGTATACTCAAGGAATCCAATCTAATAGTCCAATAGACTCTAATTCACTTCCTATTCCTGATGATATGCCAGGATATACTGATAAAGTAATAATGGCCAGTGGTTCATTTACGCAAGGATCATCTATTGAACTATCTTGCGATGGTCCCTTAAGACTTCCATATATTGCCTATCAACAAGGTTCCCTTACTTATACCTATGGCCGACTTGCTGTTATAAAAGCAGTTTCTAATTTAAAGTCATAAAAATACTTCCTTCCTCATAGATTGTAATAGTAAAAGGGAGGAAGCAAATGATTAATAAACAAAATTTATGGTTTTTAACTCTTTTTAGTCTTATCTTAGTTCTTAGTGTTTACTACATAACTATGCCTAATGACCTACTAATCGCTAGTAGTTCTACTAATAATAGTAAAGAAACAGAAGAAAAAAATAATGGTACTACTAGTGAAGAAGATCAAGATACTATTAGTGAAGCCGACAGTTTAACTGCCCTAAGAGTTAGTTTAGATGAAGAACGTGATAAAGAAAAAGAAGAATTAAAAACTACTATGACTAATGAAGATGCTACAACTGATGAAAAAAATAATGCTTATGAACAATTAAAATATTTATCAGTAATAGAAGGTGAAGAAGAAAAATTAGAAAAACTAATAAAAAAAGAACATAAGCTTAACAGCTTTGTTAAAATAGATAACAATACAATTACTGTTGTAGCAGCTAAGAAAAAACATGATGTATCACTTGCCAATAATATAATGAGAACTATTCAAGGACAGTATGATACTAAAAAAACAATAACTGTTAAATTTGAAGGTAACTAGTTCTTTTATCTACAACAAATATTCCTTTTCTCATAAACTACTATTGAAAGCTTCAAGAATTAGGGAAAGGGGATAATTATGAGAGGAATACTAACAACCAGAGAAAAAGAAGTCTTTGAACTTTTAGTAAGCGGACTAACTACTAAAGAAATAGCAGAGTCTTTAAAAATAAGTGAAAAAACAGTTAGAAATCATATTTCTAATGTTATGCAAAAGCTTGGCGTTAAAGGTAGGGCCAATGCTGTTATAGAGCTATTAAAATTAAACGAAATTGCCTTATAAAAAGTACTAAACAAGTACTTTTTTTTATATACTTTAGTAGGTGATTTTATGCTAAGAAGAAAAGCTTTAAGAAAAATATTTATTACAACTATGAGTATTTTTATAATTATGACTATCTATCTTATACCATTAACAGAAAAGACTCTAGAGACTAATTTAGAATTTGAATATATTACAGATCTTGCCAATTCTTCTATTTATTTGTTAGATAAAAACAACTATTTAGTTAAGACTAAAGTATTATTAGATAATGATTTAGAAGAAGATAATATTAAAAGTATTATAAATAATTTAACTATAAGTAATGAAAGTAAATTTCCTGATAATTTAAAAGGTATAATACCTAAAGGAACAAAATTAAATGAAGTTATAATAGATAATGATTTAGTTACCTTAGATTTTTCAAAAGAGTTTTTAAAAATAGAAGAAGCTCTATCTACAAAATTAATAGAATCTATTGTCTATTCTATAACTGAATTAGATAATATAACTAAAGTAAATATTACGGTAGAATCAATTCCTTTAGAAACGTATCCCAATAGTAGTAAGCAACTAACCATGCCTTTAACTAGAAATATAGGTATTAATAATGAATATACCTATAATACTTTAGATAATATTACAAAAGTAGTTATATACTATGGTGAAGATATAAATAATGATGTTTACTATGTTCCAGTTACTAAGTATTTAAATAATAAGGATAATAAAGATAAAATAAATATAATAGTAGAAGAACTGACAACAAGTTATATTTATGAAGATAATTTAAGAAGTATTTTAAATGAAAATGTAGAACTGATAGATAAGGAAATAATAGATAATGATCTATTAGTATTAGATTTTAACAACGCTTTATTTGATAGTGATAGTACAATAAAAGAAGAAGTTTTGTATATGTTAAGTTATTCTGCCTTTGCTAATTATGATGTAAACACTATTAGTTTTAGAGTCGATGGTAAAGATATAGAAACCGTTAAAAGAAGCAGTTTAAATTAAAAAAGATAGTGTTAAACATTAGTTAAAATGATACCGATTTATAATGTGGATAACAAACAA
>CAMMBX010000080.1 GCA_946494345.1 uncultured Mycoplasmatota bacterium
TACCAGGTCGGCTTCCCACCGACTATATTATATACGCCGAACTGACGCACCACCTCTTACCTAATATAACATAAATAGATAAATAATACTATGCCAATGTTCCCATAGGATCCCATGGCTCTAATTCTATTGGGTTAAGATTTAACTCTTCTAACTGTTCTTCGCTTAAATATTTCTTATTAATAACCGCCTGATAAACGTATTTCTCAAACCAACTATCACTAGCAACATAATAACCTTTATCACCTACCCCGTCACCCCAACTATTTTCTATTTTCCATTTAGTGGGAACTCCATCTTCCAAATTAACTCCTGTAATTACCATAGCATGATTCATAGCACTTTCTAAAGTTTCTAACATTTCTTCTTTAGTCATAGAAAAATCCGTTTTAAAAGTATCATTGTAATTGAAACTCTTATCATCAAATAATCCATCATCTCTATCAGCAGCCTTAGAACAATCACTGCCAAACCATACTATTTCTTTCGCTTCTAATTGTTTAACAACAAGGCTTTTAAATTCTTCCATAGGAAGATTTAAGTAAAGTATTTTTTTACCTTCAATAACATTACCTAAATATTTAACTGTATATGTTTTATTAAAAGGTTTATCTTTAGTTGGAGCATTTATAATACTTACATAGTCATCTACATTAATATCAGTATATTTATTATAAAATTCAAGAGGAGTTAAGTTTTTAATAATATGATACTTCTTATCTTTATCCGTATATTCAAAATCAAATTTTTTAGGTAGTACTCCAAAGCAATCAGTTAATATTCTATAAATATCTTCTAAATATAAACTCTTTAAATATTCTAAATTATCAGCATTATTCTTTATTCTAGCACTAAATTGTCGCAATTTTCTATTAAGCAAATCATTTACTTCACTAGTATTAGAGCTTTGATAAGTTTCATCCATAACTTCTTTAGGTACAAGTCCATATTTATTAACAATATTAACAAACAAATCCCATTGTCCTCCATCTTCTATACCTCTAGTCAAAATATGATATCTTTCTCTATTATTATCATCCTCATCTTTTAATTTAATTAAACTTTCCATAATATAGTTGCATTTTTCTAATTTGTCATAAAAAGCAATATAGTTTTGAGATAATTCAAAATCTTCTAGATTATATTTTTTACAAATAGATTCTCTCAAGACATTACATCCAGCAAATATCCAACATCTACCAGATGATTTTTGATCTTTAACAGGTAAAGTTTCTATATTATTAGAAAAATTATATAGTAATCTTTTCCCTGCCTCTTTATCTCTTACTATCTTACTAATTTTATTTTTATCAAGAGCACTACGTACTATTTTATTAGTATCATCATGCCTATAATGATTATCAATCTCCTCTAATATTTCTTTTTTTATTTCCATATTATCACCATCCATAATAATAGTATATCTATTATAAAGATTTTAATACGACTTTTAGAAAAACAAATTTAATGATAAAATGATCTTAAAGGTGGTTTTATGATCAATTTAGATATAATAAATAATAAAGATAAATTAAGGCCCAACTTTAAAGGTAGCCATAATATTTATAATTTTGAAATTGATAATGATACATACTATTTTAAAGAAGTTCCTAATAGAGAATTAATAATGGAACTAATCTCTAAATCCATAGCCTTCATTTTAGGAATTCCTTATCTTAAAGAATCCATTGCTATATTAAATGATAAATATGGTCTACTTAGTCAAAGTTATCTAAAAGAAAGTGATATAGTATATAACCTATATAGTCTAATGCAAGATTATTTCTATAAGTATAATGATGAAGAAGAGTTACTTGATTATAAGAGATTAGTTAGTATAAATAATTTAGAAGATATTTGGTCTGCTTTAGAAGATAGATATAAAAACAATGAAATAGTCAAAAATATAATGGATGGTATTACTAATATTTTTATATTTGACTTATTAATTGGCGAATCTGATAGAACTTTAAGAAATATAGAAATAATAGAAAGTGGTAATATTGTAACACTTGCACCTTTATATGATACCTCAAGTATACTAAGTGATAAAAATACAGCTTTAGGTGTAGATAAAGATGATTACTTAAAAAGTGATTTAGATAAATTAAATAAATTTATAGAAAATTCTGATTATTCTTATAAAGAAAAATTTTATAGTTATTTAAATACATTAGATTTTATAGGCATAGAAATAATAATAGAAAAAACTGAAAAAGAAAATGGCATTGTTATAGATGATAATCTAAAAAAAGAAATAATTACTAAATTTAACGAAAGAATAAATATGTTTAAAGACTATGAAAAAAGAGCTAGTATTTCAAAATAACTAACTCTTTTTAACTTTGCAATATTCTTTTGACTCTTCTTTCATTTTATCAATGTCAAGTCCTAACTCATTAAAGAGACTACTAGGTTCTATAGTACCAATATTTTCTGTTATATATTTCATTCTTACTAGAAAGCTCTCATCATCAGTTACTTTTTCTAATGTTTTATCTGCTAAAAAATTTTCCAGTTATATATGAATAAACATCATTAAAATCATAAGGATATTTAATTAAAATATCACATGTATTATCACACTTATGATGCATAATAGTTGTAGCATCCATTATATCTATATTAGTAAGATTTTGTTGAAGTATTTCTAAAGTTTCTACCGATAAACTATTAATGTGAGTAGTATAATTTATGATTTCATCTTCTTCTGTTATATTTTTACCACTTAATATTTTTTTAATATACCCTAAAATAATACTTATATCAAAAGAATTGTTTGATGTATGAATATCTCTATACTTAATTAAATAATTTATTTCTTCTTTATTAAAACCTTTATCACTCAAGAATTTTATTAAATATCTTTCATAAAAGATAGATGGATATTCACTAAAAAAAGGAGAAGGATATGCTATTTTTCTATTTAACATAATAATATAATGAGTAAATTCATGGAAAAAAGAACGAATATATTTTAAAGTATTAGAGTTTTCTAATAAAATATATGGTGTTTCATCATCTAAAACACAACAATTTTCAAGTTTTCCAAATCTTTTTTTATATTTTTCTTTATCTCCATTAGAAAGTTTATCTATTTCTATAATATTCCCACTAGCTTTAGCATTTCTATAAATACTTAACCATTCTAAAGTTGGGTCTACTTTTATTAAAAACTCTTCAATAATAACATTAATCTCTTCATCAGTAATTTTAGTAAACTCTATACCCTCTAAATTATCAGTATCTAGTAAATTTAGTGATTCTAACATTATTGTATAATTAAATAGTTCAAAGTTATTTAGTACAAACAAATCCTTATAATGTCCTTCTTCTAACATATTTTTTATTATCAATGCTATCAAAATATTAAGTAAATTATAGCGTTCTTTTTCTTTAAGATATTTATATAATATTGCTTTATCATCAGCATCTTTACCAGTACATTCATTATAGTCTTTCCTAACACAATTATATATATTATCTAAAGGTACATCAACATTATTAAGTCTTGCTTCTTCAATAGCATATAAATGTACTGAAGCATCTAGTGTATCTGCTTTTTTATCTAAATCGTTAAGATAGTCTATAAATTCATTCTTTTCTTCTTCATCCATTTAAATCACCGCCTTTTTTAGATATATATTATAGGCCAAGCTAATATTTAAGACAAGAAAAAATGGCTTATTTGCCATTTTTATAAAACTCTACTCTATTTTTAAATTCATCTATACCAATAATCTTTAATAATTGATATAAATTAGGAGTCTTAACTCTACCAGTAAGCAAGTGTCTAATCATCTCACAAACATCTCCAATATGTCCTTTATATAAAGTTGGATCTTCTTTATACATTTTAACACTAGGAGCATAATTCATCTCTTCAGCAAGAACTTTAACCTGATTATACCACTCATCCTCAGTATCAAAATCCTGGTATATTTCTATATATTTATTAATAACATCAAAGTCAATATCATCATTAATATCTTTATAGGTCCCATTTCTATCTTTATAAAATAAATCGTTAAAGATATATGCACTTTCAGTTTTTATATCTTTATAAGTTGCAATATCCTTTCTTGGCCTTTTACTATCACGTTCTATGTTTAGGAAAGCAATTAACTTATCTTTATCTTTTACCATTAAATCATAAAACTCTTCATCATACTTTTTATAATACTCTAAAGCATCATTATAAATAGTATTGGCACTAATTCTAGAAAAGTAAGTTCTACAAATATTATTTAACTTCTCCATATCAAAAAGTGTTCCCCCAGTAGGCATCTTCTTGAATGAGAATTTAAAATCTTCTATAGACTTATCTTTATATTGTAAATACCACTCTTCAAAGTTTGTATTAGCAAGTGTTGCAAGATATAGTCTAACACCTTCCTTAGGTATACCTGCTTCTTCATAATAACTAACAGCAAATTCTGGATCTTTTCTCTTACTAAACTTACGAATTTTACCATCTTCTTTTTTAGTAAGAGGTGCAATGTGAGCATATTTACATGGTTTAAAACCTAAAACTTGATTAAGTTGTAAGTGTTTAGGAAAACTAGGTACCCACTCATCTCCTCTTAAAACATGAGTTGTATGCATTAAGTGGTCGTCTATAACATGAGCGAAGTGATATGTTGGGATACCATCTTTTTTAAGTAATACTTCATCAATATCATTTTCAGGTAAACTAATATCCCCTTTAATTAAGTCATGCAAAATTATCTCATTATGAGAATCCCCTGGTGATTTTAAACGAATTACATAGCTGTCTCCATTATCCAAATGAGCTTTAACTTCCTCAAGAGATAAATCTCTATCAACAGCATAACTTCCATAAATACCAATTTTTTCTTTTCTTAACTCTTGGCCACTTCTTATATCAGCGATTTCTTCTTCACTCATAAAACAAGGATATGCTTTACCTTCACTAACTAACTTCTTAGCATAAGCTTGGTATATCTCTACTCTTTCACTTTGTAAATAAGGTCCATAATTACCACCTTTACCATATCCTTCATCATAATCTATATCAAAAGCTTTAAGGCCGTTAATAATAGCATCTATCGCTCCTTCTTTTTCTCTTTTACTATCAGTATCTTCAACTCTAAGATAAAAAATACCTCCAGTTTGTTTAGCAAGCATTGAACTAATGAAGGCTCCATATAAATTACCCACGTGCATAAATCCTGTAGGAGAAGGTCCAAACCTTGTAACGTAAGCTCCCTCTTTTAAATCTCTAGCAGGATACTTTGCTTCTATCTCATCTACAGTTATCTTGATATTAGGAAATAATAAATCTGCAAGTTCCTTATTCATCTAAATCACTCCATCTATTAAAAAATAATTATCTAATTTGGTTGCCCCAGTTAGATTCGAACTAACGCGTAATGCGGTCAGAGCGCACTGCCTTACCACTTGGCTATGGGGCAATAAATAACAATTAAAT
>CAMMBX010000081.1 GCA_946494345.1 uncultured Mycoplasmatota bacterium
TTCCATTGGGTTACTAATTTAGTAGTATTTGCTTCATTATTTACAGACACCGCTCTCCATAACTTACCACTATACCAGATATAATTATTAGGATCTGTTCCTGTTATAAATGTATCAGTCCCATCATCATAAGTACTTCCATTTTCTCCCACATTACCAAGTACTATTTCATTAACTGGCCCTTCAAGTTTTGACTCCTCAAATAAATGCCCATTACTAGGTAATGCTAAATCATTATAATCTAGTCCTACTCCAACTCCTAAAGTAATAGTTGCACTACTACTAGAGTCATTTCTTACTCTTATCTTATAACTATTGCTAGAACCACTTGTTCCACTCATCTCTAAATTAGTACCTACAGCACTAGGTGGCGTATTTAATCCATCTCCTGTTACATAGCCTGCTGTTACATTACTAGGTAGACTTCCTTCATAATAGAAGTTAAATCTTGCTACTCTATTATTAGGATTACTTAATGTTACTGTAAACTCTTTGGTAGTATTACCTGGAACAGTTAAAGTATTACTTTCTGTTCCATCTACTTCTAATTTATATGTTAAGTTTCCTGTTACGATACTTATAGCATTATTTCTTTCTTTACTTACTGTAAACATAGCATATGAAAAATAAGCTCCTACTAATAATAAACATATAATACCTACTCCTAATATATAAAACTTAGATATATCTGTTTTCATTAATGCTTTAATCTTATATTTCATGAGTTTCACCTTACCTTATATAAAAATAATAACACATTTTGTGTTATTATCAAAGTATTTTTGTAATTATTTATGTCAATCAAAGTAATCTATTAACATAGCTTTCTTTACTTTCTTTAAAGTACTATTCGCTTTCTCTAAAGCTTTAGCACTTCCTTCTTTTAGAATATCATAGACAAGGTCTATATTATCTTCATAATACTTTCTTTTTTCTCTTATAGGTCTTAAGGTATCTTCTATAACTTCATATAGGAAATTCTTTACTTTGACATCACCTAAACCACCTTTTTCATAATGAGCTTTTAACTCATCAAGATTCTTATATTCGGGTAAATACTTTTTAAAATGCTCATCTGTTGATAATGCTTCTAAATAGATAAATACAGGGTTATCTTTAGTATTACCAGGATCTTCTACCTTTAAGTGATTAGGATCTGTATACATACTCATAACTTTCTTTTTAACTGTTTTACTATCATCTTTTAAATATATACAATTACCTAAAGATTTACTCATCTTAGCTTTACCATCGGTACCTGGTAATCTTCTACAAACAACACTATCTGGTATTAAAGCTTCTGGTTCTACTAAAGTTTTTCCATATATATTATTAAAGCTTCTAACTATTTCTCTTGCTTGTTCTAACATAGGTAATTGATCTTCTCCTACTGGTACAATAGTCGCTTCAAAGGCTGTTATATCTGCTGTTTGACTAATAGGATAGTTAAGAAATCCTACAGGAATACTATTACCAAAATCCTTTTGTTTGATTTCTGTTTTGACAGTAGGATTTCTTTCTAATCTTGATAGGGTTACTAAGTTCATATAATACATTGTAAGCTCACAAAGTGGGGAAATCATACTCTGAATAAAAATTGTAACTTTATTTGGATCAAGACCTACTGATAAATAGTCTAGGGCTACTTCAATGATATTATCTCTTACTTTCTTAGGATTATTAAAGTTATCAGTTAAAGCTTGAGTATCAGCGATAAAGACATACATTTCATCATAGTCATGCTTTTCTTGTAGTTCTACTCTATTTTTTAATGATCCTACATAATGACCTAAATGAAGGTTACCTGTAGGTCTATCTCCTGTTAAGATTATTTTTTTCATAAGACTCCTTCTTTCTTTTCTTATATATGTATTAGTTTATCACAATATAAGTTAGATAGCTAGAGGATTAGTTAAATCAAAATTACTTAAGAAATTATCTATATCTGCTTGTGTATTCAAATTACCAAAATTAGTATAGGCATAACCAGTTATATTCATTAAGTAAGATAAGAATTCATCAGCACTTTCTGTTGGATTATCATTCATAAAGCTGACAATAGTTTCATTATTTTCATTTTCATTACGATAATTATCTAAGTAGTTATTTAATAAATAAGCAGCTTTTATTTTAGCTTTATAACTATCAGCTTGGAACTCATCAGTAATAGAAACAGTATCTAGATCATAGCCTGCTCTTGTTAGAAGATCATTTTGAACTTGACTAAGATCATTTATATAACCTGCATAATAGAATGTTTTATATGCAACTGTTACAGAAGTAAAATCATTATTATCTATAACATCAGTAATTTTATATTCAAAATTATTTTTAATTGCATTTTCTAATGTAGTAGCAAGTTCTTCTCCTAGAGTTACATAATTATCAAGGTTATATTTACTTATTATTGCATCATCAGGTTTTTGACGTAGATACATATCTTTTCCTGTCATTATATCAGTATCTAAGATATTTTCACTACCAATTTTTTTGATAAGTTCTTCTTTAGTTCCTCCATTTATAAGAAGTTCTGTTAATTCTTCAACGTAATTTTTCATACCTTCTTCAGTTAATGTTCCTTTTTCTCCATTATCTCCTAGAGTCGCTTTACCTAGGAAATAAAATCCTACTCCTGCTGCTATTAAGATAATAGCAGCAGCAAGTATTATTATTATTTTTGTTCTTTTGTTTGTTTTTTTCTTATTTTTCATATTTCTTCCTCTCTTTCTATTTATAAAAATAATTTTATAATAATACTATGGATAATGCATATAAACAATTGCTGTAGCTGTATTACTTGTATTACCGGCAGCATCTCTAACAGTATATCTTTGAGTCCATCTACAACGTCTATTTCCTTGTGATGACAAGCAGGAGCTTATATATATATTTTTATCAAGGTCATACATATCCCAATTATAACTACCTGTATTTGCAATAACTCCACTCAGATTATCAGTTTGTGTCATTTCAAAAGACATACCAAGTGATCCTACTACATTAACAAGTTGCCAACTATCAAATACACTATTTTGACATAGAGCATAATTACATTGACCGCCTTGTAAGAAGAAAAAGTTGATCCAAGCTCCACTTGAGTTAGTTTGCAATATATTTACTTTATTTAAGATTACAACCGGTGGTGTCTTATCAATTCTTACTGTAAACATAATTGAATTAGGACTAACATTGCCGTTTTTATCAACAGCTCTTATATAGAAATTCCAATTTCCTTCCCAGCTAATCGTTACACTCATTGAAGTTTTATTATTATTATGATATACACGTTGCCAGCCTGTAGGGTTATTATTAAAATCATTTATCCAGTTAGTTCCATCATGAGAATATTCATAATGGTCTATTCCTATATTGCTACTTGAACTCATTGTAATCGTAACATTTTGATTGGTCCAAGTTGCACTTGTATAGCCATTTAGGTTTATTGTAGGTCTAGATGGTGGACCTGCTATTCTTATCGTTTGATTATTAGGACATATTTTTGTATTTCCTGCATTATCTCTTACGGTTCCAGGAGACTGATTATACCACTCTCCTGGAGTACTATATGTTCTAGAGACATTACCAGTACAGCCACTGCCTCCTGTATCACTACAAGTTCCTTTTATCGTTCTGCTTCCACTTGTCCAACTACTACTTCCGCCACTACTTACACAAGTTGGTGCAGTTTTATCTACTCTTACTGTAAATACTTTAGAAGGTTCACTAGGAACACCATTTTTATCAACGGCTCTTATATAGAAATCCCAACTACCATCCCAACTTATCGTTACACTCATTTTACTTCTATCACTGTTGTTATATACTCTTTGCCAGCCACTAGGATTTACATCGAAATCATTATTCCAACCAGCATCACTCCAGTGAGAATATTCATAATGGTCTATTCCAACTTGACTTGTAGAACTCATTGTAATAGTAACATTTTTATTGGTCCAGCTGCCACTTGTATAACCATTTAAGTTGATTGTAGGCGCAGTTGGTGGACCAGTAATCTTTACTGTTTGGTCAGCAGGACAAGTTGCCGTATTTCCAGCATTGTCTCTTACTGTTCCTGGGGATTGATTGTACCATTCTCCTTGACTACTAAATATTTTTGATACATTGCCTGTACAGCCACTGCCTCCTGTATCACTACAAGTTCCTATTAAAGTTATATTATTAGTTGTCCAAGAAGTACTACCACCACTACTTTTACAGGTTGGTGCATTTTTATCTATTTTTACCGTTTGGTCGGCAGGACACGTTGCTTTATTTCCAGCATTATCATAAACAGTTCCAGGTGATTGATTGGTTAAGTTAGTATTATCTACATATGTTTGTGTGACATTACCTATACAGCCACTACCTCCTGTATCACTACAGGTTCCTACTAAAGTAATATTTTTATTGGTCCAACTACTACTTCCGCCACTGCTTGTACATTTAGGTGCTGTTGTATCTACTTTTACAGTTTGATTAGCAGGACAGGTTGCCGTATTTCCAGCATTATCTCTTACGGTTCCTGGAGACCTATTAGTTATATTTGTATTACTACTAAATGATATAGTTACTTTATTTGTCGTACAACCACTCAAATTATCACTACATGTTCCTACTAATGTTACAATACCATTTGTCCAATTATTAGAACCTCCACTACTTGTACAGGTTGGAGCAGTTTTATCTATTTTTACGGTTTGATTAGCAGGACACGTTGCCGTATTTCCAGCGTTATCTTTTACTGTTCCTGGGGATTGGTTTGCTACATTAGTATCATCGGTATAATCTTTTGTTACATTACCTGTACAGCCACTTCCTCCAGTATCACTACATGTTCCTTTTAATGTTACATTTGTCTTTTTCCATGAAGTTGAGCCACCACTACTTGTACATTTAGGTGCAGTCTTATCGATTTTTACGGTTTGATTGGCAGGACAGGTTGTGGTATTACCAACATTATCTTTTACGGTTCCAGGTGATGCCGTTGTAGTATTGGTATTTGTTGTATATGTCTTTGTTACATTGCCTGTACAACCACTTCCTGATCCATCACTACAGGTTCCTGTTATAGTCTTATCTTTGTTTGTCCAACTACTACTTCCGCCACTACTTGTACATTTAGGTGCAGTCTTATCAATTTTTACGGTTTGATCAGCTGGACAACTAGTTGTATTTCCAGCATTATCACTGACAGTTCCTGGAGACTGATTAGTTGTATTTATATCACTTGAAAAGTATTTTTTAATATTGGCTCTACAACCACTTCCTCCAGTATCACTACAAGTTCCTATTAAAGTGATACTTTTTTTTGTCCAAGAAGTACTTCCGCCACTACTTTTACAAGTTGGAGGATTTTTATCGATTTTTACGGTTTGATTAGATGAACATTTTGTTTCATTTCCGGCATTATCTTTAACGGTTCCAGGTGATGCCGTTGT
>CAMMBX010000082.1 GCA_946494345.1 uncultured Mycoplasmatota bacterium
ACAATAGGTTCTGACTTTCATAAGAATGACGGTATTCACTCTGATATTGGTTTAATTAATGAAGATATTGTATTAAATGATAATGAGATTAACTCTATTATTGATAATCTTTTAAATTAAAGTTTTTCCACAAAGACTGTGCAAAAACTTTTTTACTATCTTCTTTCAATATTATAATCTTCTTCTTTTTTACTAGCTCTTATAACACTACCTTTTCCATATTTCTTGATAATACTATCCATTACTTCTTCTACTTTATCTTCAACCTTAACATTTGTATCTTCAAACAAAGACATCTGACTAATAGCTTTTTCTTTTAAATCACTTAGTCTTACTCCGATATTTCTAATAGGATCTTCTTTCCAACTGGTTTCAAAAATTGTTTTAACACCTTTATATATTTCTTCTGTTACATTAGTAGGATTATCTAAAGTAATTTGATGAGAGTAGTTTTTAAATAAATTATTTCTATAAGTAACAGCGATAGTTGCAGTATATAACTTTTGTTCTCTTAAAGTATATGATATTTCTTCTGTTTCACTAAATAATATTTTTAATAAGTCTTCCTTTTTTGTTACATCATAAGGTAAGGTTCTTGAGATACTAATACATTTATTTTTAGCATTTCTAGGCTCTACTTTACTATAATCTATTCCTAAAGCTGCTTCTTTGAAATAATCTCCTTGGCTTTTAAAATGCCTTCTTAATAAACTGATGTTAGACTCTGCTAAATCTTTAATAGTATATATTCCTAAGTCATTTAACTTTTTAGCAGAACTTTTGCCTAGCATAAATAGATCACTTACTTTTAAGGGCCACATTTTAGTTTTAATCTCATCTAAGTAAAGGGTGTGTACTTTATCGGGCTTTTCAAAATCACTTGCCATCTTTGCACATAATTTATTTTCTCCTATTCCAACATTAACAGTAAAGCCAAACTTTTCTTTAATTTCATCTTTTATTTTATGAGCTAGAGATACATAATCATTACCATAAAGAAGAGAAGTTCCAGTAAGATCAAGAAAACACTCATCAATAGAATATTGTTCTATTACAGGAGTATACTGTGAAAGATAATTATATAACTTTTTAGACTCTTCTTTATAAAAGGCATAGTTAGGAGGAAATACTTGTAATGCTTTACATTTACTTCTTGCACTATATAATGTCTCTGCTGTTACAATTCCATATTTTTTAGCGATAGGACTTTTAGCAAGGACAATACCACGTCTTGCTTTTTCATCTCCACCAATAACTGAAGGAATTTTTCTGATATCTTGTTTATATCCATGATTTAAAAGATAAACAGCAGTCCAAGATAGAAAGGCATTATTAACATCGATATGAAAAATAATCCGTTTCATAGCTTTCCCTCCTTTTCTCTATTATATAATACGTTAGTTCTATTTTAAAGAGAAAAAAATAACCATTGCTGGTTATTGGGTTTTCCACAAAGACTGTGGTAAAAATTTTATTGTTTTGGTAATAAATTAATTGCATTTCTTTGTGATAAAGATAAAACTTTTTGTTCTTTTTCTTCCCTTAGGTTGTCATATATTTGGTTTATTTCATCATCTAATTTATCTTTTTGTTCTTCAAGTGTTTTTATTTTTTTATATGCTGTTTTTGCAAGTTTAGTTAACTCTATAGTAGTATCAGTATCATTAATATTTATTATTTGTTGTTGCAAGTTTTTTAGTAAATTAAGCAATTTATCTTCTACTAATAATCTCTTTACATCATATTTATTAAAATCTATTTCTGTTAGTTTATCAAAATGATGGAGACTTTCATTTAAAGCAATGTCTTTAGCATTAAGAAGAGAATTATATACATATATATTGTTATAATATAAATCTAAAGCCTCTGAATATATTTTGCTATCAACAATTGATAAACTATCTGCATCGATGATAGTTTCTTCATAACTAGATGGTTCTAATACAGTTCCATCGGCAATAAATAAATCAGTCTTAATTTCCATGTAGCCATGATAATAACCGGATAATTTACCAGTTAAGACAACATTTTTTGATTCAATATCTAATTTTCCAACTTGATTTTCATCACTTATAATAAATCTGCTTGTTTTTATACCTTCAATTTGTCTACCATAACAGTTACTAATTAAAACAGTTCCTTTTTCGATATTTATATAATCAAAACCACAATTTATAAAACTTATTTTGGTGTTATCTGATGATGATGTAATCCATACAGAACCAACATTTCTAAAATAGCAGTTTATAAAATATACACTTTCTGTATTTTCATCAAAATCATAATAACTTCTATATTCATCTAAAGCAGATACCTTAAATCCATTTTTATATTTTATAT
Organism: uncultured Mycoplasmatota bacterium; assembly: GCA_946494345.1. Classification (GTDB taxonomy): domain Bacteria; phylum Bacillota_I; class Bacilli_A; order RF39; family UBA660; genus Onthousia. The sequence continues at coordinate 2,341 of CAMMBX010000082.1, forward strand.
AAATTTTTCCATAAAATTCTTCTTCCATATATATGTTGCTCCTTTTGTATTTATTATACTTTATTATGTACTTTTGTAAAGTTATTTTAGCAATTTGGAATATTTCTTAATTACTTCCTTATCAACATATGTATTATCTTCAAATAAAATTAAAGGAATATCATTTTGAAATTGTTCTTGCAAATAAGTTATTTGAATTAGTTCTTCTATTTTACTTTGTGATACAAATATTCCTATAGATTTATCTAAATTAATTCTATCTAATACATGCAATTCACCAATATAGTAAGGATTTCTAATAGGATATTTTGAATTTAAAAATTGATCTGAAAACTTTATATGTATAGATTTTCTTTTCCCAAAAGCACAAATATTATCAGTTAAAATAAAAGTCTTAGAGCCTGCATAAAAATTATAAGCTTCACTATTTACTCTTGCAACAGAAATAAAGTTTTTACCATTACAACCAGTGCCTCCATCATGGCCGCCGTACTCTGCTGATGTAATTGAATTATCTTCTAATATCTTGCTAAATATTTCTAAGGATTTAGGACTATGAGTAAAGTATTTTTCTTTTAATACAAATTGTTGTCTTGTAGAATTTTGTAAATAAGTTAGTATTTTTTCTGTGTTAAACTGATAGTTTTTGATATTTAATAGTCTATCTATATTTTCTTTAGGAGGTTTAATAATATGAGGTGCTGATATATTTTGTAAATTTCCTTTTTTGAGATATGCTTTTGCTTCTGTAAATAATCTATCATCATTACCTCTATAATAAAAATCATAAGCATTATTTTCTTTATATCCTACAAACCAATCTTCATTTAGATAACCATTTGTATAACAAGGAGTAATTGTTTCATATTTATTATTATTTTCAAGACAATAATCAAAGTAAATGGAATTTATTTCTCTTCTTAAATATTCTTTATCACAATTACTAAATCTTTTAACTTCTTTTCTTCTATATTTATATATAGGCTCTATATCACTTGTTTTTAAATCGTCTTTATATTTACCTGATAAGATTAATTGTTTTTTTGAGGAATCTTCTAAATATAGATTATCTTTAGCATTTGGCTTGAATAAGTTTTTAGTATAATCATTTACTTTTGGTAGTTCATCTATAAATGAATTAGAGACATCTTTTTCATTTCTTCCTATTACAACTAATTTAATTCCTATCTCTTCGTTTTTATTAGGAATCTTTATTATAGATTCTGCTGCTTGTTTATAGGCAGCATAGATTATATATTCAGGATTATTTAATTTATAACTATTTTCAGTTACTTCTATATTATCAAAGCAAAGCACTTGTCCACAACGCCAAACCCAACTATAGGCAATAATTTTATCTTGATATGTTACTTTAAAAAATCTCCCATGTGGATTTATAGCACCATGTCTTAGACAACTTGCAGCCTTTCCAGCAGGTGTTAAACAACTACTATTTGCTGTATCTTTTATAATATATTTCCCAATGCCATTAGATAAGATCTCTGGACTATGCATATCAACCATTTCATAATTGCAATTGTTAACTTGTCCTTCTATATCAGGAATAGATGAAAATATTCTAAATCGATATTCATCATATAGTTTAATTCCTTCTATTTTTTCATTTAATGGTTCTCCTTTATGAACTAAGTTTAACTTTTCTAAGTCATTATTAATGAGATAGTTATTTGGTAACAATAAATAAGAAACGGAATTTAATATATTTCTTATTCTTTTAATTTTTATATTATTATCATTTTGTTTATATAGTAAATCATAAATATATAAAATTGAATCAAATTCATAATCTTTTGATAGGTCAATTATATCTAGTAATAATGGTTTTATTTTTTCAATATAGTCATTTGGTTTTTCATTTAACTTCATAACAATATAAGATAATTTAATAGAATCTTTATTAATTATTTTTTTAGTTAAATCATATCCTAATATGTTAAGAGCAGTTATTATAAACAACTCGTCATTATAATTGTTTATTCCTGATATTTGGTGATATAAATCTAATAGTTCTAAATAGTGTTTGGCATTATAGTTTTTAATTAGTTCAAAAGAAAGATTGATGTCTAAATTTAATTTATTTGTTTTATAATAGTGATAAAGTGATTTCTTATTATCTATTGCTAATATATAAAAGATATTCCTACAATTAATTATTCTTTGGAATAAAGCTTCTAATATATTTATATCTTCTTTAGTTATTTTATCTTTATAATTAGATATAAATGTTTTAAAAAAGATTTGAAAGCATTTTAGATATAGCGAACTTTGTTTTCTTTCTATTGATGATAATTTTTCTATTTTATTTAAAGCTTTTATATATGATAAAGAAAATAAATCTTCTGGTATGCCATTATTAATATCATAATCTTCAGAATTATCAAGAAATACCATATTATAATATATATATGATAGTACTGAATTATTTTCTAAGTATTGGTTTCTATTTCTGAATGTTTCCGTTATTTTTTCTATTTTTTCTTTTGTATTTATTATTTTGTATAAGCTGTGTATTTTAAAATCTTCTTTATTTTTCTTCTTGTAAAATACAATTAAAAATCTTAATATTTCTTCTTGACTAATTTCTTGATTTAAGGCCATATTAAATACTTTTGTTAATTCATCAAAACTCATATAGTTCAAATGAACTGTGTCATATTTAATGACTTCATAATTATACATGCTTGTAGACCGAATGTCATTAAAAAACAATTGATATAGAGGAAAAGTGATAACTTCATTAAAGTTACCAATTTCTATTTTATAATTATTTTTTCTAAAATAGGGATCTAGTTTATCTAAAACATCTTCAAGTATTTCATCATCTTCTGGATAAAAATCTTTAATAAAAATAGTTTTTTCTAGCCTTTCTTTAAAATAAGTATAATGTTTTTTAGCATATTTTATAAAAGACTCTCTTATATTTATTTTAAATAATATATTAAATTTATTATCATTATCTAAATCTTTATCATATAGATCTATAACTTTATCAAAATAATTATATTCTATTTCTTTACT
>CAMMBX010000083.1 GCA_946494345.1 uncultured Mycoplasmatota bacterium
TACTCAAAAGTTGCAGTTAATCTTTCAAAGTTGCATTTACCTTTTCAATTGACCATTATCAATATTAACTATTTACTTTGATAATAAGACAGTTTATAATTTTAATGAAGGTAGGATAATATATGGATAATAAAGAAGTTAAAGAAACAAAAACAACTCCAGAGGATGGATTTGTACATAAAAAAGATATAAATCCTTTAGATATGGAAAGCTATGGCAAATATTTTAAAGGCTATTCAACAAGTAAAATTGTTTCTACTAATGATACAAGAATTACAAAACCATTTGTTAATGTATTTAGTATGATATTAATAATTATTGGTATTTTATGTTTATTATCAATGCTTTTTAAGGTTACAATAACCTCTATAATTTTAGGATTAGCCTTTGTTTCTATTGGACTTTTTCTTAGATTTAAAGGAAACAAAGATATCAGTAAAATAGAAGCCAAATATAAAAGTAATAGCAATTATAATGAAGACCTTTCTAGTGATGTAAGAAAAGAATATGCTGATAATCTTAAAAATCAATTTGACATATCACGTAAAAACACTTTTACAAAACAAAATTATAAATGGTTTAAACGGTATGGCTTGATTTTTAGTATTATTATAGATATTTTGGCTTTTATATTTCTATCTATGCTTGTTAATATTATAATGGGAATATTTATATTGATAGTTCTCGTATTAGTAGAATGCCTATATTTTACTTTAGTATCAAAATTATTTAAGTAAGTTATGAGTTTATAGCGATCTCAATAAAAAACTAAATTACTTTAATATGGGAGGTGTATTATAACGTGAAAAGATTTATTATGGGTATTACAATAATTGGTGTTATGCTAGCAACTATAACAGGCTGTGCTACAAATAAGTCATATACTTATACAGTTGAAACAGGTGATAAAATTAAAATCACTTTAAATACGACTGATGGATATGATATAACATCAGATTTACCATTTACAATTTCAAAGGATGGTAATGATTTAAGTCAAGGTCAATTCATACAAGGATCATACTATGACCAATATGTGGAAGCAGCAAATACGCAAGGAACAATTATTGATCAAGGATCTAATGATACTATAGAATATGTATTCTATTCATATAATGATCAAGAATATAATTATATAATAAAGATCAAGAACTCAAATACAGCTTTATTACTTGGAAATCCTAATTCACAAGAAGAAGCAGAGACTTGTTTTAAATTATTATCATTTAGTTTAGAAAATTAAATTATTTATGGTAGTTGGCAGTAATAGATTGATAAAATAATAAACAAATAGCATATAGTTATTTGTTTATTTATTATTACATAATTTTCTATATATTATAAGTAGATTTCTTAATGAGAAAGTGATAAATAATTACTAATAATAAGTTTATTAATATCTTAGATAAAATAACATCTATATTTAGATTACTGACTAATAGTAATAGAGATAATCCTTCTATTAAATAAAAGCAAACAATGACGGTTAGTTTATTAGATAGTTTTTTTACTTTAAATAAAGCCATAAGTAAGCAAGAAATAAAGTAGCAAATAGTAAAGTTTAAATACATATTAATATTTGTAAAGGTTAAAGTAATAAAGATAAAAAGATTAATAAATGCTGTTAATATGGCAAACTTATCACGATTAAACCAACTAATATGATTAGATTCTTCGATATAGTTTGTTATTAAGTTCTTAAAATTTTCATTATTACTTTTAAATTTCTTGGGCTTAAAAGTTTTACTTTTAATTAATATTTTATCTAACTTAGTTAAATCTTTTAAAGGCAAAATAAGTCCTAGTTTACCAAATTCTTCTATTATTTGTTTTTGATGGTCATTTGTATGTTCATTATACTTAGAAAGACGTGGTATAGCGATAATTTTCTTTTGATGTTTTAAAGCCGTTAAAATACTACCTACTCCTCCATGAGTAATAATAAGGGACGCTTTATTCATTAGTTCTTCTAATTTATCACTTGAAACACTTTTAAATATTTCCATATTTTTACTTTTATATTTAGTGTAACCTGCTTGAACTAAAACTTTTTCTTTGATATTTCCTTTTTCTATTTCTTTATCTATAGCTTCTAGTAATCTTTTAAAGCTTTTATCTTGAGTACCTAGGGTTACTAATATCATTAAAAACACCACCCTCCATAAGTAGCTTTAGGATATAGTTTCTTCATTGTAGGCCACTGTACTATAAATAGATTGGCAATATGAAACTTATAAAAAAGAGTTCCTGTTATTGTCTTTGTTTTAATATTAGCGAATGATTCTATGTAGATTATTTTGCTACCAAAGATTCTACCAATAGAGCACATTGGCCCTGCTGTATGAGCCCCTGTTGTAATAATATAGTCTGGTTGATATTTAAAATATAGGAAAAGGCTAATAAAACAGTTAATTAATAGTTTAAAGGGATAAGTTAGTTTATGGTCTTTAGTACCATATAAAAGAAAGTTAACATTTTTATATTTTCTTTTTAACTTATTATTGGCTTTAGTTTTCTCTGTTATCAAAGAGTAATCATAGCTTCTTATAATACTATCAAGTTGTAGTAATTCTGTTAAATGTCCCCCTGTACTTGATATAAACATTACTTTTCTCAAATTTCATCACTTTCTTTCTATTATTTTTTCCCAGGAAGAGCAAATATTATCACTTATATATCCTTTTACTTTACGTCTTCCATTTTTTCCTAATTCTTTCCTTGTCTCAATATCTTTAGTTAAATCTAGTATTTTTTTCTCCATTGCTTTAAAGTTACGATGTTTAATTAAGTAACCATCACGACCTGAAGTTATAACTTCTTTAGCACCTTCTGCAGAGTCAAAGGCAATACAAGGAAGGCCATTACTCATCGCCTCTAATAAAACTATACCAAAGCTTTCTGTATAACTAGTCATAACATAAATACTTGATTTTTGCATTAATTTTTCTATTTCTTTACTGTTTTTAAAACCATGAAGGGTGACGTCATTTTCAAGATTATTATTTTTGATAAAGTCTTCTAATTTTTTCCTTTCACTACCATCGCCAACAATATCTAAATGCCATCTACATTTTTTATTTTTTAAATCAAGATATATCTTTAAAAGATCTAAATACCCTTTTTCTTTTGATAGTCTTCCAACAGAAATTAAATGTTCAGAAGTTAGAGGACTTTTAGTTTTAGGAATACTTTCAATAGCGTTAGGAATATAGACACATTTACATTTATAACTACGCATTTTTTTGTGATAGAATTTTTGTAGTCCATTAGAAACTAAAACAAAGTAATCAAGATTTTTAGCACTTCTAATAACATCAGTAGCATATTTCATATCATCATGGTAATGATTATGTTCCCAACCTATTTTTAGAGTATCATCACGACCATACTCACTTAATAATTCATTTAGAAAAACACGAGTAGAAATAATAACGTCAGCTTTAGTATTTTTTATATAGTTTACCATGTTTTTACGTCTTTTATATAAAATGTTTAAGCTTTTAAGCGATTCTTTTCCTAATTGTATAAGCTTTAAATTATGTAAAGCTTCTTTCCATTCTTTGCGATTAGGATTTAATCTTGATGGTAATAAATAAGTTACTTTAACTTCTTCATTTATGTCAAAAGCAGGCTTTTCATATAGTTTATAAATTGATACAATTTCAATATCATATTTTTGTGTTTTAGCAAGCGAATTGGCTAAAGAAACAATCGCTTTCTCAACACCACCATAGCCTAGATGTAATGATAGAATAGCAATTTTCTTTTTCAAAGTAAACACCTCCATTTATATTTATATTATAGTTAATATAGAGTTCTAATAAACTAAGTATATATTATTTTTGTTAATTAAGCAATTAAAGTCTTTAAATTTGAAAAAAAAGAAAAGAGCTTAAAGCTCTAAAAGTTTTTATCTCTTAAAAATGGAGGAAAATCATAATCACTATCATCTAATAATTCTCCATCATCGTCATCATTATCTTCAGTTTGAGGCATTGTTGCTACATAAGATATTTCATCTCTACTTCTTCTATTAGGAGCAGCATTAGAAAATACGGGTTGTTTAGTTTCTTCTTTTCCTTTTTTATCAAAACCAGTAGCGATAACAGTAACAATAACTTCATCTGATAAGTTCTCGTTAATAACAGAACCAAATATTGTATTAATATCATTGCCTGATGCGGCTCTTACAACTTCAGCAGCTTGTTCTGCTTCAAATAAAGTTAAGTTAACTCCACCAGTTATATTGATAATAGCATCAGTTGCTCCACTAATACTAGTTTCAAGTAGAGGACTAGAAACAGCTTGTTGGGCAGCTTCTATAGCTCTATCTTCTCCCATACCAATACCAATACCAATAATAGCACGACCTGAATCTTTCATTACTGATTGAACATCAGCAAAGTCTAGGTTAACAAGTCCAACTACTGCTATTAAGTCTGATATTGATTGAACACCACGACGAAGGACATTATCTACTTCTTTAAATGCTTCTAGCATTGGTGTAGTTTTATCAATAATTTCTCTTAATCTATCATTTGGAATAACAATAAGAGTATCTACATGTTTTTCAAGTTCAGCTAAACCTTGTAGAGCATTATCCATTCTCTTTTTACCTTCAAATGTAAATGGTTTGGTTACAATGGCTACAGTTAAAGCTCCAAGAGCTTGGGCTATTTCAGCAACTACAGGAGCAGCACCTGTTCCTGTTCCACCACCCATTCCACAAGTGATGAAAACCATATCAGCACCTGTTAAGGCATCTTCTATTTCTTTTTTTGATTCTAGAGCTGCTTCTCTACCTATATCGGGGCGAGATCCTGCTCCTAATCCATCAGTAAGATTAGCTCCCAATTGAATTTTTACATCAGCTTTAGAATTATTTAATACTTGTAAATCAGTATTAGCAACGATAAATTCTACTCCTTTAACACCTGATTCTACCATTCTATTGACAGCATTACCACCGCCACCACCACAGCCGATTACTTTTATTTTCGCTAATTGATCCATTTCTAGTCCGTTTCCCATCAAAAGTTCCTCCTTAATTAGTTCTCAAAAAAGTGACCAAAAAATTTATTTGTCATAGTATCATTAATTGTATTTTTCTTTTTAGGTGATATAAAATTATCTATTTCATCTTGATCAAACATATTTACATTTTTCTCTTTTAAAATACATTTTTCAGCAAAATACTTACAACTTCCAAAAGCACTTGTATATTTATTGTGCCTTGCACCTATTTCTTTCATATTAAAACAACTTGATGCTCTACCTAAAGTTTCTTCCACTACATAGTTAAAACCAGCAAGTTCGCTAATACCACCTACTACAATTATATAACTTATTTCTCTTTTTGTTAAGCGATTTA
>CAMMBX010000084.1 GCA_946494345.1 uncultured Mycoplasmatota bacterium
GTTACTTTCTTTCATTATGTAAGAAGAATAGAGTAGGAGTATTCTATTCTTTTTTGTGTGTAATAATGAGAGGAGTGTTAAGAATGAAAAAAGATAATAATAAAAAGATAATGACAATAGTAATAAGTATAATAATAATTATAATATTAGTAATAGCGATAAGTTATGCTTTTTTTAGAACAGAGTTAATGGGAAGAGAAGGAATAGTAAAAGTGGGAGAATTAGAACTAGTATTAAATGAAACAAGTGAAGGGATAAGCCTAGATAATGCGATAGGTTTAAGTGATAATGATGGAATGAAACTAACACCGTCAACCTTTGAATTAAGAAATAATGGCAATAAGGCTGTAGATTATGCAATCTACTTAGATGATAATCAGGTAAGTGATAGTGATACTAGAATAGATGATAAGTATTTAAAATATAATCTAAATAAAAATGGTTCCAATAGTGGAGCGACTTTACTAACAACAACAGGAACTAATCCCAATAGAGTGTTAGACAAAGGGACAATAGAAGGTAAAGGAACAAATGCCTATAGTTTAAATCTATGGATAACTGATGAAGTAGATGGTAATTATTCTGGACAAGTATTTAGTGGTAAGTTAAGAGTAGAAGTGAGTCAAGAAAAAGATAAAAGTGTAGCCACTGTAGTTACAAGTAATTTAGGAGAAAATGGTAGTACTTATGATGATGGAATAGATACCTTTATAACAGGAACTAATCCAAATAATTATATATGGTATAGTGGCAAATTATGGAGAGCGGTGAGTGTTGCCAATGAAGCTAAAACTGTTAAATTAGTAACACAATGGAATATAAGTGCAATTAATTATAACACAAGTGGTAATACAGCATTTTCAGGTAGTCATGTGGAAATGTGGCTAAATGATACAAGTATAGATGGCTTTTTAGGAAATTTAAGAGATCCAGAAAATTTTATAGTAATGGATGCAAAATGGGATGCCACAATGGATAATAGAAGCTTAGGAAATATAACAAGGCCTGATGGAACAACGACTATTACAGATGCAGTAGGATTACTTAATATGTATGAGTATCAAACAAGTTATACTGGAACAACATATGATCTTGGTTACTTAAATAATAGTCTTAGATGGTGGACTCTTACTGCCTACGACTCATCTATTATTCACTATATATATGGAGATGGTAGTGATGGCATAGAGTTATTTGGAGGATACTCCTATAACACAACTGGTGTTAGGCCCTCAATAAACTTAAGAAAAGACGCGAAAATAGTCTCTGGTGATGGAACAGAAGATAATCCCTATCGTTTAGAAGGAGATAATGATACAAATCTATCAGGAACAATGTTAAATACTAGATATAGTGGAGAATATATAAGATTTGGAAACAATGAAAATAATTTATATCGAATAGTAAGTCATGAAAATGGAACAGGAACAAAGATAACCAGTGCTGAACCTTTAAAAAAAGGTGAAAATTTTATATTAAGCGAATATGGAACAGCTACTAATATATATTATTCAAAAGATAATATACTAGGGAAATTTTTAAATAATGATTACTTAGATGTTTCTAATAGATATTTGACAAGTAAAGATATAGAAATGATAGAAGATAATACTACCTGGTATTTAGGTACTGTAGGAAATGAAAAAAGTTATAGATTAGCTAAATATATAGATATAAATATGTCAAATTATGCCATAAGTACTGAAGCTAAAGTAGGATTGCTAAGATTTGGCGAATTAATGTCAGGACAATTTACTAGTGGTGAGAATAGAACAAGAACACATTATTGGACCTTAACTCCTGCTGATAATAGTCTTATTCGTGTTATTGTTTCCTCTAGTAGTGGTTACAATTATGGTGCATTGGATAAACGAGGTATTAAACCTGCCTTAAATCTAAAATCAAATGTCATAATAACAAGTGGTGATGGTACTAAAGAAAATCCTTTTAAAATTGAATTAAACTAATATAAAAAGAATTCCTATTATTTAGAAATTCTTTTCTTATGTACTAAAATAGGTAATCTTCGTTTTGGATAATTCCTCCAATTCATAATTTTAACATCATCACCATATTTCTTCTTAATATAATAACAAAAGTCATCCGCCCAATATTCTAAAAAATTATGTTGATATTTATCACTACTGTGATCACAACTACAATAAGCAATGACTAAATTTTTATTCTCTTCAATTCCTTTTAAAGTTAAATCAACTGAAGCATCACAAGGATAAATTCCTACCAATGTATCTACATTATCAATATTAGTACTCATAGTAAATTTTTCCTTTATAATACTAATATCATTCATTTTAAAAATATTACAAGTATCATATACTGTTAAATTATAATTATTAGACTTATGATTATCTTTAATAATTTCCGCTAATCTTGGATAAGTACCACAACCAACTTCTACTATGTTACCATTAATAAAATCATACTTATTTAAAATGTTATAAACAGTTAAATATGGATCATACTTTTCTTTAAAAATATTAAATTTAGATAATATTTGTGCAACCCTATAATTACCACCAATAATATCATTAAATAATAAAATATCTAAATAAAAAGTTGCAAATATTTCTTTAAACTCATCTTCTTTATATAAGTCTTTATTTTTTAAAAGAAAATTTAAAATATTATCTTTTTCTTCTAATAATTTATCTTTATCAATAATCATTATATTCTCCTCTTTTTGGCACAACATATTATAACAAAATTTTAGTAAAATCGCAAACAAATGAAATCTTTCGCTTGACGATTAAGCTAATTTTTACTATTCTATATAATGTAGATAGGAGATAATTTATGGAGATTAAAAAAATAGTAACAGGGGCTTTGGAAGAGATTTGTTATGTATTAAGCAAAGATGGTACTTGTCTAATAGTAGATCCTGGTAGTGATAGTAAAAATATAAAAGAATTAGTTGGAAATGATAAAATAATTGGTGTTTTGGTTACTCATGCTCATTTTGATCATATAGGTGCTTTGCGAGATTTCTTAAATTCTAATCGAAGATTAAAGATCTTTAAGAAGAGTAATTTAACTGATATGAAAGAAGTAAGTATTGGTACGTTTAAATTTATTCCAATCTATACTCCTGGACATAGTAGTGATTCAGTAACATTTTACTTTAAAGATGATAATGCCATGTTTGTAGGAGACTTTATCTTTAGAGATACTGTTGGAAGATGCGATCTTCCTACAGGTAGTAGTGAGGATATGGATAAATCAATTAAAAAAATTAAAAATTATGATGATAATATAGCCTTATATCCAGGACATGGAGATGAAACTACTTTAGGTAGAGAAAAGCAGTATAATTTATATTTTATCGAGAAATAAAAAGAGGTGTAGTTAGTATGTATATTGATTTAGTAGTATTAGTTATTTTAATATTAATAGTAGTAATGTATTTTAGACGTTTTTCAAGTTTTGTCTATTTTATAGCAATTATAGATATATTCTTAAGAATACTTACATTTATAAAAAATAATATTGGTCTTCCCGATTTAGCAGCAGTTATTGATAATTATATTCCTGAAAGTATTTTAGCAATTGTAGGAAACTATACTGACGGAATTATTTATACAATCATCGCTTGGGCTTATATTGTTATAATGTGTATATTTTTAGGATATATTACTAAGTTCTTTATAAAAAAGAAAAAAATATAGGAGGATACTAATATGAAGAAAAATAATACTTGGATCAAAGTCGTAATAACTATCATAATCTTAGAATTAATAGTGGGAGGAGTTATTTTTGCTTATAAGAAATTAGGTAATAATAATAGTAATGATATTTCTACAAATGATAAAGAAGTAAAAGCTTTATACAATAAAATTGCTTATAATGATATAGAATCCTTAGATGTAATGAGTCCTAGAATTATGCTATACTATGGTTATAAGAATATGGATATTAGTGAATCAGTAAACTGTGATGTTGTAAATACTAATGATGATACAACTGGCTATAGTTGTGAAGGAATAGTTGATTTTATTCCTAGTAAAGAAATAGAAGATGCTATTAAAGATATATATGGTCCTGATACAACTATAACACCGACTTCTTTTGAAACAGATCCAAATCACTATGCTTTTTATGATGAAACTATAGATGGTTATGCTATATATACTAAAGATGAAGAAATTAGCATCGATCCTATAAATATGAATTTAAGCGATGCTACTTTAGATGATGATGGAAATATTATTTTAACTGTAGAAGTTTTAGATGGTGTCTTTGGTACTGTAGAAGATACATATAATTTTACTTTTACTAAAGATGAAGACAATTATTATTTAACAGGTAAAGAAATAGTTACAAACAAGGAGGATTAATTTATGTTTGATAGAATTAAAAATGATATGATAAAAGCAATGAAAGAAAAAGATAAGTTTAAACTTTCTGTTATTAGAATGATTAAGGCATCTATTGATAAAGAAAGAATTGATAAGAAAATTGAAATTACTGATGAAGTAGTTATAGATGTCCTTGCTAAAGAATTAAAAACTCGTGAAGAGTCTAAATTAGAGTTTAGTAAAGCAGGAAGAACTGATTTAGTAGAAGATTTAGATAAAGAAATAGAGATTATTAAAGAGTATCTTCCAGAACCATTAACTGATGAAGAAATAGATAAAATAATTACTGAGGCCTTTAAAGAGACAGAAGCATCTTCTATTAAAGATATGGGTAAAGTTATGAAGATAGTAACTCCTAAAGTTAAAGGTAGATGTGATATGAAAGATGTATCTAGTAAAATAAAAGCAAAATTAAGTTAATTTAACTGTCCTTTCTACATATTCTATATAAGAAAGGACGGTTTTTATTATGATGATTATCGCTCATAAAAGCAATTTATATAATAATAAAACCTTTATTGAGTCAGTTAATAATTTAGAGGGCTTAACAGGGGTTATGTTAGATATAATTATGACTAAAGATAAAAAAGTCTTGGTATTTTCAAGAGTAACTACCAATAAAATAACTATTAATACAATCCAGAATAATAATTTAAGTGAATTAACTTATTATGATATCTTAACACTAGAAGATGCTCTTGCTATGTTAAATAACTTTAAAGGGAAAATTATTATTAACTTATTACCTTTAAATGAAGCTTTACTAGTAGAAGATTACCAAAAGGTAGTATCTAATAATCTAAATTATACAGAAGAGGTTAAGAAAGTAACTGATAAGTTTCCTAACTTAAATATTTATGTTTGTAGTAGTAGTTATAACCTTTTATATCAAATTATTAGAGTATTTACTAATAGAAAAAATGGAGTAGTTTTAAGCGAAGATAGTGGTAGTTATATAGATGTAGACTTTTATATCTTTATACCTAGTATGT
>CAMMBX010000085.1 GCA_946494345.1 uncultured Mycoplasmatota bacterium
AATATTATTATAGTTGCTAGTAACTCTATCATTGTGAAACCTTTTTTCTTACTTCTCATAATTACTCCTCCTATAATAAAGCTAAGTATGCTAACAAAAAAGAACAGAATAATATTATTCTGATATTGCGCCCAAAAAGAAAGCAACTTTATTATTTATATTTAATTTTATTAAATCAAAAATATAAATATTCATTAAGTTAATTATTTATAAATTATCTCTTATCATTTAAATACTTCTCTTGCTAGCTTTCCTATAAGTATTCTATCATATTATCAACTATGGTTCAACAGTATTATAAATAAAAAGACCATTAACATTGAGTTAATAGTCCAAGTTATTATTTGTTTTCTTCTTTAGTATCTTCGTCTACTAATTTAATGATAGCAAGTAATGCTCCATCACCACGACGTTCATTTAATTTAAAGATCTGTGTATATCCACCATTACGATTAGCATAAAGTGGAGCTAGTTCATTAAATATTTTATTTACAACAGCTTTATCATTGTGAAGAAAAGCTAGGGCTCTACGACGACTACCAAGATCTCCCTTCTTACCATAAGTAATCATTTTATCAACGGCTTTTCTAACTTCTTTAGCTCTTGTTTCAGTAGTTGTAATTTGTCCATTCATAATTACTTGTTTTGTAAGAGTTGCTAACATACTTCTTCTGTGTTTATTATCAACGCCTAATTTTCTATATGCCATAAGTTTACCTCCTTAATCATCATCTCTTAGGTCAAGCCCTAATTCTTTAATTTTATCTAATACTTCTTTTAATGATTTCTTTCCTAAGTTACGTATTTTCATCATATCATTTTCACTTTTGTTAACTAAGTCTTGTAGAGTATGAACACCTGCTCTTTTTAAGCAGTTATATGCTCTTACTGAGAAGTCTAAATCTTCAATAGATGTCTCTAATGCTTTAGTCTTAGGATCTTCTGTTTTTTCTATCATCATACCACTTACATTAGAAATATCACTTAATTCTGTAACTAGTTTAAAGTGTTCAATTAAGATTTTAGCAGCTAGGGCGATAGACTCTTCTGGTTTAATAGAACCGTTAGTCCATACTTCCATTACTAATTTGTCATAACTTTCATCTTGTCCAACTCTAGCGCTTTCTACTTCATATGATACACGCTCAATTGGTGAATAGATAGCATCCATGGCAATAAAACCATTCTTCTTATCATCTTCTCTTAGATTAGAGTCTTCACTTTTAACATAACCACGACCATTAGTAACGATCATAGTCATATTTAAAGAACCACCTTTAGCAAGATTAGCAATAACATGGTCTTTATTAATTATTTCAATATCACTATCTGCTTCAATATCTCCCGCTGTTACTACTCCTTCTCCAACTTTATTAAGAGTAATTATTTTAGTATCTTCTGTATGATTCTTAACAACTACTCCTTTTAGATTAAGGATAATTGTAGTTACATCTTCAATAACTCCATCCATAGTTTGGAATTCATGTAACACACCATCAATTTTAACAGCACTAATAGCACTACCTGGTAGTGATGATAGCATTACTCTTCTTAAAGCATTTCCTAAAGTGGTACCAAAACCTCTTTCTAGGGGTTCTAGTTCAAATTTTCCATAGAAATTATTTTCTACATAATCAGTAATTTTATAAACTGGTTTTTCAAATTCTATCAATTTATTAACCTCCCTTTTATTATCCACGAGGACGCTTTGGTGGACGGCATCCATTGTGTGGAATTGGTGTAACATCAGTAATTCCTGTTACTTCAAGACCTGCTGTTTGAAGTGATCTAATTGCTGTTTCTCTTCCTGGTCCTAATCCTTTAACGAAAACTTCTACCTTACGCATTCCCATATCATAAGCAGCTTTTCCTGCTTGTTCTGATGCCATACCTGCTGCGAATGGAGTTGATTTCTTGCTTCCCTTAAATCCTAAAGCACCAGCTGATGCCCAACTTATAGTATTACCTTCCTTATCAGTAATAGTAATAATTGTATTATTAAAAGTTGCACCAATATGTACTACACCTTCAGGTATATTCTTTTTTACTTTTCTTTTTCTTGTTTTATAAGCCATAATAACCTCCTAACTATTTCTTCTTGTTAGCTACTATTTTACCTCTACCCTTACGAGTACGAGCGTTTCTATTTGTTCTTTGACCTCTTACAGGTAATCCTTTTTTATGACGTGTTCCTTGATATGAATTAATTTCCATTTTAGTTTTAATATTCATACTAACTTCACGACGTAGATCACCTTCTGTTGGATGTTTATTAATTTCATCTCTTAGGGCGATTAACTCATCTTGAGTTAAATCTCCTGTTTTCTTAGTTGGGTCAACTTTAGCATTTTTACAAATCTTTTTAGCTAAACTTCTACCAATACCATAGATATATGTAAGTGATATACATATATGCTTGTCATTTGGAATATCTACACCTTTAATACGTGCCATAACTTCTCCTCCTTATTAACCTTGTACTTGTTTGTGTTTTGGATTTTCACAAATTACTCTGATTTTACCTTTTCTTCTTACTATTTTGCATTTTGGGCAAATTGGCTTAACACTTGCTCTTACTTTCATTTCTATCCCTCCTATTAATTTCTATAGGTAATACGCCCATGTTTTAAATCATAAGGTGATAGTTCTAACTTAACGGTATCCCCTGGTAAGATGCGAATGTAGTTCATTCGTATTTTACCAGAAACATGAGCTTCCACAATGTGTCCGTTTTCAAGTTTAACTTTGAACTTACCACCTGGTATAATTTCTAGAACTTTACCTTCAACTTCAATAACATCATCTTTAGCCATTAAAATCACTCTCCTGTTAAAATCTCTACTCCATCATTAGTTATTGCAATTGTATGTTCAAAATGTGCTGATAATGAGGAGTCAACTGTTACAACAGTCCAGTCATTATCTTCTATATAAATATCTGGACTACCTAAAGTTAACATTGGTTCAATGGCAATAACCATGCCATCTCTAATTTTAGGTCCTGTTCCTTTAGTACCATAGTTTGGAACATCAGGGGCTTCATGAACACTTGTTCCTACCCCATGTCCTACTAATTCTTTAACGACGCCTAGGTTATGCTCTTTGGCATATTTTTCAATAGCATAACCGATATCGCCGATTCTATTACCGACTTTCGCTTGTTTAATACCTTCATATAAAGCTTTCTCTGTATGTTCTAATAGGTATTTAGCATCATCACTAACTTCTCCAACAGTATAAGTCCAAGCAGAGTCACCATGATAACCTTTATAACAAGCACCTATATCTATTGATATTATATCACCATCTTTAAGTACTCTTTCACCTGGGAAACCATGGACAACTTCATCATTAATACTTATACAAAGAGTAGAAGGAAATCCTTCATAGCCTTTAAATGATGGTGTCGCACCTTTACTTCTAATGAATTTTTCGGCAAGAGAATCTAACTCTTTTGTTTTAATACCAGCTTTAATGTAGGGGCGTAAATACTGATGAGTAAGATAGACAATATGTCCAGCTTCTTTTAATAATTCTATTTCTCTTTTACTTTTTAGTGTAATCACTATTTACATCCCCTCTTTTAAAACTTTATCAATTTCTTTAGCAACTGACTCTACAGAGTCATTTCCATTGATTACATATAATATACCTTTTTTAGCATAATAGTCAAGTAGTGGTTTAGTTTTTTCTGTATATAAATTATATCTATTCTTGAATGAAGTTATGTTATCATCATTTCTTTGATATAATCTACCTCCACATTTATCACATATTGATTCTTCTTTTGGCTTCTCGTCTTTAGAATTGATATTATAAACAGAACCACAATTTTCGCAAATCCTTCTCCCTGTAATTCTTTTTTCAAGTGTTTCTTCATCAATATCTAATTGAATAACAAAACCAAGTTCTTGATTAAGACTACTAAGTATTTCATCATATTTATAAGCTTGTTCAATATTTCTTGGAAAGCCATCTAAAATATAGCCATTTTTACAGTCATCTTGTGATAAACGTGTTTTTAAAAGTTCATAAGTAACGGCATCTTTTACTAAGCCACCACTACTTAATACTTCAGAAATATATCTACCTAATTCAGTATCTCTTTTCGCTTCTTCTCTTAAGATGTCTCCTGTTGAAATATGTGGCAAATTATATTTCTTTTCTAAAATAGCACTTTGTGTCCCCTTACCTGCAGCAGGTGGGGCGATAAAAATTACATTTTTCATCTTCTTGTATAACCCTTCTTATAATTTCTAGAAAGAAGACTTCCTTCTATTTGTTTATAAGTTTCTAGAGCAACTCCTACAACAATTAGTAATCCTGTACCTCCAATACTAACACTTGTTGGTAAACTTGTTACATTTGAGAATATTATTGGTAAGGCTACGATAATTGCAAGGAATACTGAGCCTAGACAAGTTATTCTTGTTAATACTTTTGACAAGTACGTTTTAGTTTCATTACCTGGTCTTATTCCAGGAATGTATCCTCCACTTTCTTGAAGATTTTTAGCAAAGTCTTCTGGTTTGAAAACCATATAAGTATATACAAATCCAAATAGGAATATAAATATTACATAGATTATAAATCCTACAGGTGTTGTATATGTTAGATAGTTACTAACAAAAAGACTAAAGCTTTCATTATTTATTAAGCCCGCGATAATTCCGGGAATTGCCATTAGACTTGATGCAAATATCACAGGTACAACCCCAGCGGTATTTACTTTAATTGGTACATATGAAGAATTACCTCCATATGCTGTTGATTTATTAGCATATTGAATTGGAACTTTTCTCTCTGCCATTTGGACAAAGATTACACCAACGATAATAGCAAAGTAAATTATAGCGAATAAAATGAACTTAACTACTCCTAATGTTATTTGTTGCGCTGTTCCATCAAAGACTACTAATCCTTGGAAAGCATCAATAAACATTTGTGGTAGTGTGGCAATTATACCTGCCATAATGATTAAACTTAAACCATTACCAATACCTTTTCTTGTAATTTGGTCTCCTAACCATAGTAGAAAAGCTGTTCCTGCTGTTAGTACTACTGATATATATAAGTATTCAGTTGGACTAGCAGTTCTACCTAAGAACATAAATGAGAAAGCATAACCTTGTATAAAGGCAAATAGTATTCCCATATATCTTGAGTAGGTATTTATTTTTTGTCTACCTACATGTCCTTGTTTATTTAATTCTTGGAAATAAGGAATTAGCTCTCCTAATAGTTGCATAACAATCGTTGCTGTAA
>CAMMBX010000086.1 GCA_946494345.1 uncultured Mycoplasmatota bacterium
GTAAAGAGTGGATAGATGAAAATGTTGAGTTTACTTTGGAAGATGATTATAAGATTTAGGAGGTTTGGTTTATGAGAGAAAATACTTTTGATGTACCAGCATATAAATTCTTTATTTTAAAGATAAATGATGGTCTTAAAATGCATAGTTATTCTTATTATCAGTCTTTAATTTCTAGAGGCTTTCAGGGTAAGCATACTTTGATTCCTTTTGAAAATATTGATGGCTTAGAAGTTGGAGAAATGAGAAATTTAATCAAAACAAGTGAAATTCTTATTTTAGGGGCAACATATTATGAAGAATGTACTAATAACTGCTATATTCATAATCTTGCTAATATTAATACACTTTATTTTTCAAGTGAATGTCTTGATGATAAAAAGAATTTGACTATTGATAAAATTTGTGAAGAGCGTATGGAACAAGAATATTTAAGAAGTGATGACTACACTAAAAAATGTATAGATGCTTTTTTGAAAGATATCAAGATGGTAGTTATAAGAAGACTAAAGAGAGAATTAAACGATTAGAGATGAGAAAGTAGTTGATAATTATAAGATTTAGGAGAAGTTGCTTATGAAATATAAAAATGGAGAAGAGTTTTTAAATAGTTTATATAATAATATGCATATGGAAGATGCAGTTATGCACACGGCAGAGAAAAGTGATAGCCCTACTGAAAAGATTGGAAAGTATATAGAAAGACTTGAAAGAGTGAATGATATAGCAAAAGACAGTCCTCATAAAATGGAAGTATTAAAGCAGTTTTATTATGATAAATATGTAATAAAAGAATTGCCAGAAAGTTATATTAATTTACAGAAAAGAATAGCAAGAGAAAGAGGTTATGGAGATATTAATGTAACAGATGAAATGAAAGAAGAAATGCTTTTAAATGTGCAAAAAGAACAAGAAAAATCTCTTGATATGTGGATAGACTATTTAACAAGTGATGATGCAATGTATCCAATGTGGTTTAAACATTATGCTTTTAGAGGAATGCTAAAACTTAATAAGTTTGATAAAGAAAAAGGAGAGTTTGGAAGAAGAAGTAAAACAACAACCGATGCCTTTATAGAATTAAATAGAGAAGTACTAGCAAGAGTATATGATACTTTAGTTAAAGAAATAGGAACAAATGAAGAGATAAGTGAGGAAACAAGTAAAGTCCTAGAAAATGGTGAAAGTTTTAAGAAACTCTATGAATATTACTTAACAAATACAGGTTATGTAAATAGAGACAATGATACAGATGGTATATGGGTAAAATATGACCGAGGTAGTGATTATAAACCGTTATGGGAGTCATTACAAGAAAAGAATACAGGATGGTGCACAGCAGGAGAAGAGACAGCTAAAACACAACTTTCTAATGGCGATTTTTATGTATATTATACAAAAGATAAAGAGGGAGTATATAAAGATCCTAGAATTGCCATTAGGATGGATGGTAAATATAATATAGGAGAAGTTAGAGGTGTAGGAGAACATCAAAACTTAGAAGGATGTATGACCTCTATTGCTGAAGAAAAATTAAATGAATTTCCTGATAAGAATAAATATTTAAAAAAGGTTAATGATATGAAATTGTTAACAGAAATAGATAATAAAGTTAATAATAATATAGATTTAACAAAAGAGGAATTGAGATTTTTGTATGAAATTGATTCAAGAATAGAAGGATTTGGTTATGATAACGATCCTAGAATTAAGGAAATACGTGATAAAAGAAATAACAAGAAAGATTTAGCATTTATCTTTGATTGTAAAGAAGAAAATATTGGAACTAAGCTTTCTGATTTTGAGGACAACGAAATAATATTGTTTTATGGAGATTTAAAATATTACGATGAAACATTAACAGAAAATTTTAGGAGTTTACAATGTATAATTGGAAATGCTTGGCTTGATAATTTGACTAGTGCTGAAGGTTTAGAAAGTTTACAAAGTATAGGTGGGTATGCTCAATTTAATAGTTTAACCAGTGCTAAAGGTTTAGAAAGCTTACAAAATATAGGTAAAGGGGTTAGATTTAA
This sequence comes from uncultured Mycoplasmatota bacterium, assembly GCA_946494345.1. Classification (GTDB taxonomy): domain Bacteria; phylum Bacillota_I; class Bacilli_A; order RF39; family UBA660; genus Onthousia. The sequence goes on from CAMMBX010000086.1 coordinate 2,037, forward strand.
TAGTTTAACCAGTGCTAAAGGTTTAGAAAGCTTACAAAATATAGGTGGAGATGCTCGGTTTGATAATTTGACTAGTGCTAAAGGTTTAGAAAGTTTACAAAGTATAGGTGGAGGTGCTTGGTTTGATAATTTGACTAGTGCTGAAGGTTTAGAAAGCTTACAAATTATAGGCTGGAATGCTAATTTTAATAGTTTGATCAGTGCTAGAGACTTTGAAAGTTTACAAATTATAGGGAATACTGCTAGTTTTAATAGTTTAATCAGTGCTGAAGGTTTAGAGAGCTTACAAATTATAGGTGGAGATGCTTACTTTGATAATTTAATCAGTGCTAGAGGTTTTGAAAATTTACAAAATATAGGTGGATATGCTTGGTTTGATAATTTAACCAGTGCCGAAGGTTTTGAAAATTTACAAAATATAGGTAGAGATGCTTACTTTGATAATTTAACTAGTGCTAGAGGTTTAGAAAAACTAGAAACAGTAAATGGAGAAGATGCATCAAAATTTAAAGAAGAAATTAATAGTAGAGGAAAAAAGACAATATAAGGAAGTGATAAGTTATGGCTAAGAAAACAGAAACTAAAGAAGTATTAGAACGTATTTGGGATTATACTCTTGAAGATATAATGGGTGAAAGATTTGGAAGTTATTCTAAATACATTATTCAAGAACGTGCTATCCCTGATGCAAGAGATGGATTAAAACCCGTACAAAGAAGAATCCTTTATTCTATGTATAAAGAGAAAAATACTTATGATAAAGGATATCGTAAAAGTGCGAAGACGGTTGGAGACGTTATAGGTAATTACCATCCACATGGTGATTCATCTATTTATGATGCCATGGTTCGTATGAGTCAATCTTGGAAGACTAGACTTCCTTATATTGATATGCATGGTAATAATGGTTCTATCGATGGAGATAGTCCCGCTGCCTATCGTTATACAGAAGCACGTCTATCTAAAATTAGTAATGAAATGTTACGTGATATTAATAAAGATACCGTAGAAATGGCTCCTAACTTTGATGATACAACACTTGAACCTACAGTACTTCCCGCAAGGTTTCCGGCTTTATTGGTATACGGTGCCATGGGTATATCAGCAGGATATGCTACTAATATTCCTCCTCATAACTTAGGAGAAGTAATAGATGCTACCATTCATAGAATTGATAATCCTAATTGTTCTTTAGATACTTTAATGAAATATGTTAAAGGACCTGACTTTCCTACTGGTGGTATTGTTGAAGGTATTAAAGGAATAAGAGATGCTTATGAAACAGGTAAGGGTAGAGTTATTATTAGAAGTAAATATGCTTTTGAAGGAAACTCTTTAGTAATTGCAGAGATACCTTTTGAAGTTAATAAAGCTCTACTTGTTAAGAAGATAGATGATATTCGTCTTGATAAAAAAATAGATGGTATTGTTGAAGTTAGAGATGAATCTGCTGAAGATGTTAGAATTGTTGTTGATTTAAAGAAGAGTGCAAATAGAGAATTAATAGTTAATTACTTATTAAAAAATACAGACCTTCAAATTAGTTATAACTTTAATATGATTGCAATTGTTAAGAAAAGACCTAGACTACTTGGTTTAAAAGGAGCTTTAGATGCCTTTATTGACCATCAAAAAGAAGTTATTACGCGTCGTAGTCAGTTTGATTTAGACCATGCTAAGAGTGAATTACATATCGTTGAAGGACTTATTAAATGTCTATCTATCTTAGATGAAGTAATTCGTGTTATTAGAGCAAGTAAGAATAAAGCCGATGCTAAAGAGAATTTAGTTAAAGAGTTTGATTTTAGTATGGCCCAAGCAGAAGCAATAGTAACATTACAACTATATCGCCTAACTAACACAGATGTCGTAGAACTTGAAGAGAGAATGGCTACTTTAAGAAAAATAATAGAAGGTTTGACGGCAATTTTAGGTAATGAAGAAGTCTTAAAGAAAGTTATGAAAGATGAATTACGTAAAGTAAGAAATGAATATGCACTACCTCGTCTTACAGAAATAAAAGATGAGATAACAGAAATAAAAATAGATACGACTGTTATGATACCTAAAGAAGATGTTATTGTTACTTTAAGTAAAGATGGCTACATTAAAAGAACTAGTCTAAAAAGTTATAGTGCAAGTAAAGATGAAGAGACTACTTTAAAAGAAAATGATTATTTAATAGGTATGTATGAAGCATCTACTTTAGATACTTTACTAGTCTTTACTAATCAAGGTAACTTCTTATTTATACCAGTTCATACTATCTATGATTTAAAATGGAAAGAACTTGGTAAACACGTTAGTAATTTAGTACCTTTAGGAGAAGGAGAAGAGGTCATATCTAGTTTACTTGTTAAAGACTTTAAGAAAGATGTTAATGTTATTATTTCTACTGCAAATGGTATGATTAAAAGAACAAGTCTTTCTGACTTTAAGATAACTAGAATAACTAAGCCTAGTAGTTGTATTAAACTAAAAGATGGAGACAGTGTTGTAGATGTAATGCTTGATACTTTTCCTGATATCTTTATCGCTACATCACTTGGTTATGGCCTATGGTTTTCTAAAGAAGAAATACCTATTGTCGGTATAAAAGCTAGTGGTGTTAAAGCGATTAACTTAAAAGATGATACAGTTGTTAGTACTATTAACTTTGATGAAGAGAATAGTGACTATCTTGCTATTCTTACAGATAAAGGTACTGGTAAAAGAGTTAAGTTAAAAGACTTTGAAAAGAGTAGTAGGGCAAGACGTGGCTTAATGACTATAAGAGATGTTAAGACTAATCCATATCATGTTATTAAAGCTTTAATTCCATCTAATAAAGACCATATTGGTATTAAAAACGGTGATATTACATTAATAAAACCAACAGAACTACCTATTACTGATAGATATTCTACAGGTAGCACCATTAATAAAAAAGGTCTTACTAATGCCTTCCTTTATAAGACATTAGAAAAACCTACTGAGAAAGAAGATACTACTCCTAAAAAAGACCAAGTATCACTTGAAGATATTGATAAAAGATTAATGACAATAGATGACTTTTTGAAATAAGTCGTCTTTTTTTGCATATTATTTATTAGGTGATGTTTATGTCTAAAGAAAGTTTTAAAGCATTTATTAAAAAAAGACCAGAGTTAGCTCAAGCTGTCTTTAATAATAAAACTACTTTTCAAAAATTATATGAAGCCTATGATATGTATGGAGAAGATAGTA
>CAMMBX010000087.1 GCA_946494345.1 uncultured Mycoplasmatota bacterium
GTTTTTTTAATAAATAATTTCTAGCAGTATTATAAGTATTAGTATTATTATAACCCAATCTTTTAGCCATTTCTTCATTAGATAAAGGATTATCTTTATTATCTCTTAATGCTTCTAATATTTTTATATCTTTTTCAATAAGTATTTCTTTACTAGATGTATGTATCTCTAAATCAAGATTAGGATATATTTCTCTTGCTTTATCTCTAGCTACATCATTACTTTTAAGCTTTTTTATTAATGCATATTTAATAGCAGCATAAGATTGTTCATTTTTATAACCTAATCTTTTAGCCATTTCTTTATTAGATAGAAATAAAGTCTCATTATCTCTTAATGCTTCTAATAATTTTATCTCTTTATTAGTTAATATTTTTTTACTAGATGTAAATATTTCAAAACTAAAGTTAGGGTATATTTCTCTAACTTCCTTTAAGAGATTAGGATTTTCTTTAATTTTTTCTAACATTCTTTTTCTTAAATTAAAATAAAACCTTTCATATTTATAACCTAATTCTTTAGTCATTTCTTTATTAGATAAAGGATTATTTTCATTATCTCTTAGTAACTCTAACATTCTTTTTTCTTTGTCAGTTAAAATTATATTTTTAGACGCTAATATCTCTAAATCAAGATTAGGATATATCTTCTTAGCTTCCTCTAAAGCTTCTTTATTTTCTTTAATTTTTTTAAATAAATAATTTTTCGCAGCATAATAAGTGTTAATTTTATTAAATCCTAATCTTTTAGCCATTTCTTCATTAGATAGATTATTATCCTCATTATCTCTTAATCCCTCTAATATCTTTATATTATTATCAGTTAATAATTTTCTCTTAACCTCAAGCATCTCTAATTGAAGATTAGGATATATTTCCCTTGCTTCCTCTAAAAGCATAGAACTTGTTTTAAGTTTATTTAATAACTCTCTTTTTATATAAAAGTAAGAATCTTCATTTTTATAACCTAATCCTTCAGTCATCTCTTTATTAGATAAAGGATTATTTTCATTATCTTTTAATAACTCCAATAGTATTTCTTCTTTTTTTGTCAAAGCATGTATATTTTCTACTTTAGTTACATCAAGATTAGGCTTTATCACTAATGCTTCATCAAACATCTTTTCATTTAATTTTAATTTGCTAAATAAATTATCTTGAATTTTAGAAAAATTTTGTTTTTGTTTTCTAAATATCTTAGTTATCTCTTCTTCATTTAAAGGTTTCTTTTCATTTTCATCTATTAAAGATAGTATTAATATATCACTTTTATCTAATAAGTTATTATCTATATCTCTAACTTTAAATTCGACAAATACATCGGTAACTTCACTTAAAAGCTTTTTATTATCTTTAATTCTTCTAATCGTTCTTATTAATTTTTGATCTAAAGATTCTATATTACTATAACCAGTTAATATCAAAGTATCTTTAATATCTAATTTTTCATTAGTCGCTTGTCTTAAATTTTTAATTAACTCTCTTTCTTTTTTAGTAAGTGTAAACCTATTAAAATTAGAATCTTTCATATAAGAAAATAGAGTACCCTTACTTTCAAATACTTTAACAATAACTTCTTTTTTATTAGGATACATCTTTATAATCTCATCTAAATTATCTCCTATTTTTAATAAATTTACGATATTAACTAATTCATCTCTTATAGACATGCTATTTTTTTTGAATTTTTCTTCTAGTTCCATTATATTTAAAGACTTATTTCCAAGTGCCCCTACAAAGTAACCAATAAGTTCTTTTTGATATTCATTAAGTTTTCTCGCTTCTTTTATTCTATTATAAAAATATTCATTTCTATCTTCGATAGTCTTTTTATAATTAGGAAATATTTTTTCTATATCTTCATCTTTAACTGAATCAAGACCATTAATAATTTTATCAATAGTAGATATAGCATAACCTGTTTCTTTACTAATTTCTAGTCTTGATAAGTATTTACCATCTACCTTTGTTAAGTAAAGAGAAAAGACTCTATATTGTACAGAATCAAAAATACCTGTATCAATAGATTCACTTTTACTATTATAATTTTTAATTATTTTTTTAAGATAAAAAGTAAATGCTATAGGAGTAGTCTCTTTATATGTATCAACTGCCTCATTAAGAATATCATCAACAATCTCTTCATTAAACTCTCTCTTTAATTTTTTTAATTCTTCTCTTATTTTACTCTTAAAAAAATTAATTTTATTTATATTACCATTTTTTAATTCTTGAACAGTTTCAAAATCTTTTTGCATACGTATCACTTCCATTGGTGACTATTATATCTAAAAAAACAAAAATATGCTATAATTATTTAAAGAAAGGACTGATTATCATGGCAAATATAAAAATTGAAAGAATTAATCACATGATTAGAGAAGAAATTAGTAAAATATTAATGTTAGAAATAAAAGATGAAAGATTTAAGTTTATTACTGTAACTGATTGTGATACCTCTAATGACTTAAGTTATTGTAAAGTGTATGTAACAGTATTAAATAATGATAAAAAAGATGAAATATTAAAAGCTTTAAATAATGCTAGTAGTTTTATAAGAGGAGAGCTTGCTAAAAGAATAGAGATAAGGCATATTCCTGAACTTAAGTTCTTTTATGATGAGTCTATTTCTTATGGAGAAAAGATTGATAAGATAATTGATGAAATAAATGAGGAATAAAATGAATTATAAAATTGTTGTTAACAAAGATAATCCTTATAATAAAAATGATTTTTCTAATATAGAATTAAAAAAGATTAAGAATTCTTCAGATGAAGAATATCTTCTTGAAAAAAGAACTTTGAAAGCTTTTTTAAATCTAAAAGAAGATCTAAAAAAAGATAATATTTATATCGATCTTGCTAGTGCTTATAGAACATATGAAGAACAAGAAAGAATAATAGATAAATTAAATGAGTTATATGGAAAAGACTATACCATAAAATATGCTGCAAAAGTAGGGGAGAGTGAGCATCATACAGGTCTTGCCTTTGATATTTATCTAATTATTAATAATAAAAAAGTACTTACAAATGATGATTTGTTAAAACATGATGATATCTTTAAAAAGATTATTAAACTTTTACCTAACTATGGCCTAATACTTAGATATCCTAAAGGAAAAGAAAAAATAACTTGCTATAACTATGAGCCTTGGCATTATCGCTATGTAGGTAAAACAACTGCTAAAATAATTATGAATAATAATTTAACATTAGAAGAATATAATAATCTTTATAATAAGTCAGGAATTATTTTAGTAAACAAACCTAAAGGCTTAACTTCAAGAGATGTTGTTAATAGACTAGGAGATATCTTCGATACTAAAAAAATAGGCCATAATGGTACTCTTGATCCTCTAGCAGAAGGATTACTTGTAGTAACGATTAATAAAGCTACTAAGATAAATGAACTATTAACAAGTGTTTTTAAAGAGTATATTGCCGAAGTAAAAGTAGGAATAGGAACTGATACCCTAGATTTAGAAGGTAAAGTAGAAAAAACTAGTAATAAAAGAATAACTAAAGAAATGTTAGATAATTTATTTAAGAATTTTCCTAAAAGATATTTACAAGAAGTACCAGTTTATTCTGCTATTAAAGTTAATGGTAAAAAATTATACCAATACGCAAGAAATAATGAAAAGATAGATCTCCCTAAAAGAGAAGTAACAATTAAAGAATTAGAGTTATTAGATTATAAAGATGATTATTTTAAATTTAGATGTATTGTTTCTAAAGGAACATATATTAGAAGTTTAATAAAGGATATGGGAAAGTATTTAGATATTCCTTGTGTAATGAGTTCTTTATTAAGAACAAGACAAGGTAAGTTTTCTTTAGATAAAGCTTTAAAACTTGAAGATATTAATATAAATAGTCCTTTAATTACTATTAAAGATGCCTTAGATATAGATATAGTAGAAATAAGTGATGATATTTATAAAAAAGTAATAAATGGGGCAATTATTAATAATAACTATCATATTAAAGATAAAGTTTTATTTACTAAAAATAGTAGTGAACTTGCTATATATAAAGTAGATAATGATAAATTAAGATGCTATAAAACACTAAAATGAGACTAGTCAAGTCTCATTTTAATATCATCACTTATTATAGATGTACTTAGCCTAATGAAGTTATTAATATTATCTAAATCAAAGATATAACTATAACCTTTTTTACTATTTTCAACAATTATTCCCATCTTATCAACTATTATTTGTAATTTACCAAGAGGTATTTCTTTGAAATTAACTTTAGGTATTTCTACTTCTTCATAGAAAAGTGATAAATCAAGATTATATTTATCTATTAAAGAAATATTAATATTTGTATAGTCATCATATATTATTTTTGATATTTCTTTATCACTACAAGTAATATAATCACCGGATAATAATTTCAAAGTATTTTTATTAACTATTTCTTCTATAAAGTATTTTTCCCAAAGATAATCAGTAAAAAGATGAATATAATAACCCATGATGAAAGGATTATCTAATTTATCTTGATATTTCTTTAAGAATAATTCAAGATTAGGTAAACTATTATCTTTATTAGTAATAAAATGTGACTTTACCTTAGATTCTCCTATTTGTTTACTAATATCAGGTGCTATCGCTCCTAAAAATATTTGTTTTTCATTCATTTTTAAATTTTTATTAACTTCTTTTGCGACTGCTATATGTATAATTGCACTTGCCATACTATCACCAAAGCGATTTTAGCATACTTTTCTTAAAAATAATAGACAAAATAAAAAAAATATAGTATATTATATGCATACCTATTCCTAGTAGTTGGAGTTCTTCCTTACACCAATTACCAAGAATAAGGTGAATAAATTTAGGAAAGGAAGGTTAATATGGCATTAACAAAAGAGGAAAAACAACAAATCATTAAAGATTTTGGTGTTAATGAACATGATACTGGTTCTGCTCCTGTTCAAATAGCAATTTTAACTAAAGAAATTGAAAATTTAACAGAGCATTTAAAAACTCATATTCATGATCATCATTCACGTCGTGGTCTTTTAATGAAAGTTGGACAAAGAAGAAATATGCTTAATTATTTAGCTAAAAAAGATGTTGCAAAATATCGTGAAGTAGTTAAAAAATTAGGTTTAAGAAAGTA
>CAMMBX010000088.1 GCA_946494345.1 uncultured Mycoplasmatota bacterium
AATTCCATTGTAATAGGTACATTTTAATATCCAATAATATTTAGTATAACTATAGGAATCCCCATAATGACTATTCCATAAATTAGATTTATACTTTTTAAAACTAGAAAGTATTCTATTCATATTATCAATAGTAATAGATTCATTTATCTTAACAGGTATCCAGTTAATCTTTAACGTATAATTAAGATTCTCTTTATCACTAAAATCAAAGATATACCTATAGTAATTATTATCAATATAAATAATCAAATTAATAACAGATATATCTACTGTGTACATAACTTTCCTAGATTGAAATCTTTTTCCACAATCTTTACAATAATGATTAGGTAAATGACTGATTAATTTCTCACCATCAAAATCATGCTTTTCAAAACCTTTTCTATAATTGATATTAGTATCTAGTTCTACATAGTTCTTCTTTATCTTTTTCTCTTTTAAATAGCCATAAGAGATATTAAATGTATTTTTACTATTACAAAATGGACAAGTTACTTTTCCCATGTTTACTCCATTTCTAGCAAGTTCTTTACTAAAATGCTTTTCGTTCTCCCTATATGTGTTACATCGGTGTCATAATGGGTGAACTACTTGTATCAAAAAAAGGACTAGGATATCTAATAATGTATGGTACTCAAGTATTTAATATAGACCTTGTCATTGCTTCTGTTATTGTTCTAGGTGTCTTAGCTTTCTTATTCTATTATCTTATTTGTTTACTTGAGAAATTTATACAAAAGAAAACTGTTAACTGAGTAGTTAGCGGTTTTTGATATTATTTTATCTCAATGATTAATTATTTCATCATTTCCCAACTTTTAAAATATATGCATTCTAAATTATAGTTGAATTTAATTTCATATATCCCATCAAATTCTTGGCTATTTTGTTTCAGATCCCATTCTGCTATAACAGTATCTCCATCTATTGCTAATAATTTAATATCAATACTTTCTATATTTTCATCTTTTATATGTTGCCATTCTTGGTTAATTTCTTGAATAGTTGTATATGGTTTCATAAATGGAGTTTCTTGATAAAAGGTTGTTTTAGTAAATAATGATACTGCACCTTTTATATCTTTGTTAATCCAATAATTTTTTAACTTATTTAACCACTTTTCTGCATATTCTCTATTCATATTATTTAATCTCCTTTTTCAAAGTTTTATTTTTTAAATTGTATATACTTTCACCTAAAATTATATTCTTTCTTTAGCTCTTCTAATATTTCATAGACAACAGGACAGATGCTAGCATTACCAATAATACTATACATACTATATAATCTATCTTCTTTATCAGTAAATGGATAATCTTTACAAGACTTTGGTAAGCACTTTTTCACTTTACAATTATTATTGTTTAAAAACTGACAAGATTTAGTCTTAAATTTATATCTACTATCATCATCTTCTTCTAAATATTTCTTTTTAAATTTCTCTTTATCAATATGTAAAGTCTTAGTAATAGCATCTAATTCATCTTCTGTAATAACTGTTCCTAATTCTCTACAACAATTCCTACATTTTGAACAGTCATATATTTTAAAATATTTATTATGTAATTCTTTAAACTGCCTATCTAATTTATCAGGGTCAGCATTCATCTTTAGAAATTGCCTAAATCTTAAATTTTCTTCTTCTTTTAAATTTCCTAATCTTTTAATATCTTTTACCTCAATCATAACTACTCCTTCTTTACAACCTTGTAATTAAATTATTAAAATCACTCCAGCCAACTATACCGTCTTTTTGTAGTCTTCCTATTACTATACCAGTATTAACGTTATTTGCTTTGGCAAAGTCTTTTATTTGTTTTTCTGTATATCTATTATTTTTTATAAAATTATTATACTCAGTATCTTTTATTAAAATATTCTTTGCATAATTATCAGCTTCTAGTTCTATTTCTGTTTTATCTATATTATCATCATCTATAAATATTTCTTTTTTACTATGTTTTATAAGGTGAGCTATTTCGTGGAATAAGGTAAACCATAATATATCATCTCTTTTCCCTCTATCACTAATCATTATAATAGCTTTATCACAACTGATTTTATAAGAAACTCCATTAATATAAGTATGAGGTAGGTGAGGTTCATAAACTAGGGAAACACCACAACTTCTAAGAATTTCTTTTATATTAGGTAAGCTTTCTAAAAATGAGATGTTAGCTAGTAATCTTATTTCTTTTACCTTTTCTTTTAATAGTTCAGTATTAAATTTTGGATATTTATCTTTATTAGATTCTATTTCTCCATATCTTAAAAAGCAGTATAGTGACTCTAAAGAAAAGTTTTCATTATCTTTTTTTCTAAAAGCTAATTTCTTTTTTAATTCTGTATCAAATGACAATGAGGCTACTCCAAAGAATTTTCTTAGGTTTATTACTTTTTCGATAGGGTCTTTTGTCTTTTCTATATAATCCCAATTTCTTTTAGACATTTCTAAGTATGGAATATTGCTTAAATATTTTTCATCTTCTATTATAGAATCAATATCCTTTTTTCTTTCTAATGATTCTCTATAATCACTTTCTAAGTTGTTCCAAAAGCTTGCTCTTATATTAAAGACATATTCTAATTTTAATGCTGTAGCTGGTGTTATAGGAGCTTTACCTTTAATTATTTCATTAATTGTTTTTTTTGTTATACCCGTTTTATTAGCAAGGTCTAATTGTGTCATACAATTTGTTTCTAATAATTCTAAAAGTGTTTCTCCTGGTGCTATTACATATTCTTCAAACTTTTTTAGATTACTCATAATGCTTGTTCACCTCCAATATCTCTATATCTTTTATATTTCTTAAATCTTCTATTATTATATTATTATCTTTATTTTTAAATATTAGTCTGTATTGATTTGTTATGTTAATTGCAAAATTATCTTTTAAATCTCCTTTAAGTTTATGTCTTCTATATGGTAAGCAAGTAGGGACATCGTTTAAATTGTCAAAAGCTTTAAGCTCTTTTATTCTTAATGGCAATTTCTTTGCAACTTCTACACCATATTTTTTTACTAATTCTTTATTATATTCAGGATTTTCACATAATTTTTGTAGTTTATTTGTCTTGTATGTTAATTGCACTAGAACCTACCTTTACTTAGATTAACCTATTTGGTTAATTAGATTATATATAAATTAAATAAGTATGTCAATAAAAAATTAACGAAATTAGTTAATTAAATTAATCGTTATTAAATGTTTTTTTGTTTCCTATTATAGCATAAATTAAAAGAATCAGAATAATTAATTTACTCTGATTATAAATATTCATCTAATTTATTTGTTTTATAAAGTTCTATTTTATATTTAAGTTTATCTAAAGCTTCTGTCATTGTTCTGATCTTTTCTTCAAGCTTATCTTGTTCTTCCTCTAATAGATGTTGACGTTCTAGTTTAGTACTTTCTCCTTCATCATATAAATCAACATATTTCTTTAATACTTCTATAGAAATACCAGCACTACGCATACATTTAATAAATTCTATTCTTTTTAAATCTTCTTCACTATAATCTCTTATACCACTACTGTTTTTCTTAACTGGTCCTACTAGCCCTACTTTCTCATAATATCTTAATGTATCATTAGTCATATCAAATTTTTCTGCTACTTCTTTTATTGTCATTATATTACTTCCCTTCGTAGTTATATTATCACTTAGAGTAAGGTTTAAGTCAATATTTATTTTTGACATAATAACATTGTTCTTTCTATATAATAATATTGATAATGAGGTGATTACTTTGAATAAGAAAAGAATTTTGGTATTTGCTATAACTGGTATTCTTATTGTTTTAGGAGGGATAACATTATTTATAAATCATAATTTAGAAAGCAAAGACGAAAAAACTAAAACAATGGTCTCTACTGTGATGAGTGTTGATGATGGTACTTTTACTATTCAAGATAGCAATAACATTATTTATACGTTTGGTATTATTGATGATAATTTATCTGTTGGTGATGTTATTGAACTTGAATATAATGGCTCTTTAAATAAAAATAAAGCTTTACAAGACAGTAAAGTTTTGGGATATAAGACTATTAAGGTTAGTAATGATGAAGAAGGTGTACCTAGCGAGTGGCAAGATAATGGTATTTTTAAGGATTTTTATATCTTTGCTGCTAAGAAGTTAAAGACTATGTCGCTTGATGAAAAAATAGCTCAGTTACTACTTGTAAGATATCCTGATACTAATCCTGTTGAAACGTTAGAGAAATATCAATTTGGAGGCTATGTCTTTTTTGAAAAAGATTTTAGAGATAAAACTAAACCAGAAGTAAAGGAAATGATTAATAATTTACAAAATGTATCTAAAGTTCCTATATTAACGGCAGTTGATGAAGAAGGGGGAACTGTTGTAAGAGTAAGTAGTAATCCAAACCTTGCTAGTAGTAAATTTGAATCACCAAGAGATTTGTATTTAAGTGGAGGATTTGAGAAAATAAGACAAGATACTATTAATAAAAGTTTATTGTTATCAGAACTAGGGCTTAATTTAAATCTAGCACCTGTTGTAGATGTATCTACTAATTCAAGTGACTATATGTATAAAAGAACTTTAGGAGAAAATACAGAGTTAACTAGTACTTATGCTAAAACAGTTATTAGTACTAGTAAAGGATTAGGTGTATCTTACACTTTAAAACATTTCCCAGGTTATGGAAATAATTCTGATACCCATACAGGACAGTCTATTGATAATCGTTCTTATGATGATATTGTTAAGAATGATTTACCACCTTTTGAAGCAGGTATTAATGAAGGAGCGGAAGCTGTGCTTGTGAGTCATAATACAGTAACTAATATTGATTCTAGTAATCCTGCTTCACTATCTGTTGATATTCATAATTTACTAAGAAATAAACTTGGCTTTACAGGTATTATTATTAGTGATGATTTAGCGATGGGAGCGGTATCTTCTATTGATAATGTGGCTGTAAAAGCGATAACTGCAGGTAATGATTTACTTATTACTACTGATTATGAAGAAAGTTTTAATGATATTAAAGAGGCAGTAAATAATAAAACTATTGATGAAGGATTAATTGATAAGTTAGCTTTTAGAGTACTTGCTTGGAAATACTATAAAGGTTTAATATTTGAAAATCA
>CAMMBX010000089.1 GCA_946494345.1 uncultured Mycoplasmatota bacterium
GTTCCTAAAGAATTAAGTGAAGAAGAAAAAAGAAAATATATAAAAGACTTATATAAGAGAAAAAAAGAATTACATGAAAAATTAGGAGCTTTAAAATTTAGAAAATTAGTACTTAAACTAGAAAAATTAAAATTTAAAGTTATGAAAAAAATATGGCCTAATTTTATTAATCATTATGAAAAATGGTGTGATTTTAATACCAAGAGATTAGTTAAGAAAGCTAAAAGTAAAAAGGAAGCTGATTTAATAGAGTTCAATAATAAAATCTCTAAATTAAAAAATCGTAAAGAATGGAATAGAGAAGAAAATAGAAATTATCATATAGATAATAGATACCCAACAGAGATTATTAATTATTTAACTTGGAATAAAAATGTCCATCAAAAAAGTTTAAAAAAAGATATTATATTTATTTCTCTTTTTACTGTAGGAACTTGTTATTCACTTCCTTTAGCAATACCATTACTAATAATAAGTTGTGGCAGTGCCATTATCGATTTAGAATGTATAAATTTACAGGAACATAGCATTGCTGAGTACGAACTATGTAAACCAATTCTAATAAAAAAAGAAAGAAAAAATGCCATAAAAAGAAAAAGTGAATTTATTGAAGCCAAAAAATTAATAGGAGATATTACTTTGCAAAACAGAAGAATTTTAACAGTTGATGAAGTAATAGGAAGTATTAAAACTAAAGAACAAGCTGAACAAATTAAAGCTTGGGCCATATCAATGCAATCAAAAAGAAATTTAGAAACAAACTCTAAGAAAAAGATTAAATAAAACTGAGTGAAGAACAATCTCTACTCAGTTTTTATTTTTTCATAAACATCTTTAATATCACTTACTTTATCTTTATCAAAAGTACATTTAAAACTATCTCCATCATATCTTGGTATTAAATGAATATGATAATGTTTAACATCTTGTCCATAATAGTTATTCTGACAAATAGTTAAACCATCAATATTAAACTTTTCTTTTAATATAGGATAAATCTTTGTCTTAATTATATCAATCATATAAATAATAACTTCATCAGGTGTAGTAAATAAATTTTCATAATGATCTTTAGGAATAACTAAAGTATGACCATCACTATTGGGATTAACATCTAAAAATGCTAAAACTCTATCATCTTCATATACTTTATAAGATGGAATATCTCCCTTTATTATTTTACAAAATAAACAATCATTCATATGCTTCTCCTCCTTCAACTATCTTTATTATACCATTATTATCAAAAGTAACACTATAATTATTTACAATTAATCCATTACTTGCCGAAATACTATTAAAACTATTAATTAAATTATTAAGATAAATATCATCTAAGTTATCAACTTTAACATAGTAACTAACAGAGTAATAACCTGTATTATAAATATTGCCCTCTAAAATATCTATAACTTCAGCATCATTATATTTATCTAAGTCTTTAAAGTTTATCTTAATATTTTCATAATTAGTATTTCCAAATATTTCATTATACTTTTCTAAGACTAGTTTTTCACTTTTTTCTATAATACTCTTTCCTTTTATATAGTTATCTTCATAATTATCCGTAATTTTATTATTTAAAGAAGTAATAGTAAAGTTTAAATCTTCATAATCTTTATTGTAATAAGTAATACTATAACTATTATCATCATTGTATTCTAGTTTTCCTTCTCTTAAATCTAAATCACCATAGTTTTCTTCATAATAAAGACTAATATCTTCCTCTACACTTTTAGACTTTAAACTAGGTATTTTCTCATTAGCGATAATAATACCAAAAAATATAATAATAAGTCCAAATAACAAAGCTTGACCAATCATTAATTTATTCATTTTCTTACTATACATCAAAAAACACATTCCTTCCACTATCTATCATTATTTTATCAAAACCTTTAAATATAAGCAATTATATGTTACAATAAGCAAGTAAAACAAGTGAATTTATCATATAATTAGAAAGGGTGAAAGTTTATGTTTGTAATAGATAAATTAAATGTATTAACTAAAGATACTGGCAAAGAGATTTTAAAAGATTTTTCCCTAAAAATAAAACCAGGAGAAATTCATGCTATTATGGGTCCTAATGGAGTAGGAAAGAGTACTTTATCTAAAGTAATAATGCATCATCCTGATTATATTATAGATAGTGGTACTATTACTTATAATGATAAAATTTTAAATGATTTAACAACTGATGAAATAGCAAAAAGTGGAATATACTTACTTATGCAAGATCCATCTATTATTGATGGAGTAAGTAATAGTGAAGCTTTAAGGACTGCTTTAAAAGAGCGAGGTAGTGATACTAATTTATATAACTTTATTACCAAGATGAAAAAAGAACTAGAATCTTTAAAACTACCAAAAGATGTTATGCATAGATCTATCAATAAAGGCTTATCTGGTGGTGAAAGAAAGAAAAATGAAGTTTTAGGACTAAAAGTCTTAACTCCAAGTTTCATTATTTTAGATGAATTAGATAGTGGATTAGATGTAGATAGTCTAAAAGTAGTTGCCAAAAACATTAATGAATATTTAAAAGAGCATCAAGATACCAGTGTTTTAATTATTACTCATTATAGTAGAGTTCTAGATTTAATTAAACCAGACTTTGTTCATGAAATGAAAGATGGTAAGATAATCAAAACAGGAGATATTACTCTTGCCAAACAAATAGAAAAAACAGGTTTTACTGGGGTAAATGAAGTGGAGTCAAGTGAAAATCATGAATAATATATTATTAGATAGTACAGTTTGTTTTAATAAAGAAGGTACTTTTAAACTAGAACTAGATAAAGATACTACTATTAACATTGAAAGTGATAATGTAAAACTATATCTTGTAACAAAAAATAATATAAAAGTTGATTTTAATATTTTAAACTCTACAACTATTTATAATATTACAGAAGAAAGTATTACTGTTAATATTAATATCTATAACAAAGCTAAACTAGATTTTTATAATATGACTGTTACTGATAAAAAGATAACTAATGAAGTAAATGTTTATCATCAAAATAAAGAGACTATAAGTAATGTTATATGTCATGGTATTAGTTATGGTAAAGGAGACTTAAAGTTTAGTGTTAATGGCTATATAAAAAAGGGTATGATAGGCTCTATTTGTAATCAGTCCAGTAGAATAATTAACTTAGATGAGGGTAAGAGTTTAATAGAACCAAATCTCTTTATCGATGAGTTTGATTCTGTTGCCAATCACTCTGCCTATACAGGTCCTTTTGATAATAAGTTATTATTCTATTTAGAAACAAAAGGAATAAGTAAGAAAGAAGCTTTTAATCTTCTTTTAAATGGATTTATGAAGATGGTAGAGTTACCTAAAGATTATGAGAGTGTACTTAATAATATTTTAAATAAAGTAATGAGGAGGTGATTATTATTAATCGTGAAGATTTTCCTATTTTAAATAATGATATAATATATTTCGATAATGGAGCGACTACTCTAAAACCTAAATGTGTAGTTGAAGCGATGAATGATTATTACTATAATTATGGAGCAAATATTCATAGAGGAGATTATAAAATATCTTTAAGAGCAAGTGAAGAATATGAGAAAGTTAGAGATAAAGTAAAAGACTTTATAAATGCTAAGAGTAGTAAAGAAATAGTTTTTACAGCAGATGATACAGATTCTCTTAATAAGATAGTCTTTGGCTTTATGAAAGACTATTTAAATGAAGGGGATGAAGTTTTACTTACAAAAAGTGAACATGCCTCAAACGTCTTACCTTGGTTAGAGTTATCTAAAGAAAAAAAGATAAAGATAAGTTATATACCTTTAAATGATAATCATGAATTAACTCTAGAAGCCTTAACTGATACTATAACAGATAAAACTAAAGTAATCTCTATCGCTCATATTACTAACGTTGTAGGAGATGTAAGAAATATTCATGAGATAAGTAAAATCGCTCATAAAAACAATATAATATTAGTAATAGATGGTGCCCAAAGTGTTCCTCATATGAAAACAGATGTTATTAAAGACGATATTGACTTTTTAACGTTTTCAGCTCACAAAATGTTAGGACCAACTGGAGTAGGAGTACTTTATGCTAAAGAAGAATATTTAGAAAAGATGAGACCTATAGAATATGGTGGAGGCATGAATCAATACTTTGAAGTAACAGGAGAAGTAGAGTATAAGAGCATTCCTACAAGATTTGAAGCTGGAACTCCTCCTATCGCTGAAGTAATAGGACTAGGCTCTGCCATTGATTATTTACAAAAAATAGGTATGGATAAAATCTATGAATACGAAAAAGAACTAAAGCAATATCTTGTCTCTAAACTAGAAAGTAATACTAAAGTAATTTTATATAACAAAAGTACTGATAGTGGTGTCCTAGCATTTAATCTAGAAGGAATATTTAGTCAAGATACAGCCATTTACCTAGATCACTATAATATTTGTGTAAGAGCAGGTAATCACTGTGCTAAAATCTTAAAAGATGAAATAAATATTAAAAATACTTGTCGTATCAGTTTATATTTTTATAATACTAAAGAAGATATAGATAAGTTAGTAGAAGTCTTAGAAAAGTCTGATGATTTATTTAAAGTAATATTGTAGGAGGTATTTATGGATGCAGAATTAAAAAGAGAAATAATACTAGATAATTATAATAATCCTTATCACAAGGGTCTAAAAAATGAAAGTGGTTATAAAAAAGCGAATACTAATAATGAATCTTGTATTGATAATATCGATATAGAACTAAAAATAGAAGATGGTAAGGTAGTAGATGCTAACTTTGATGGTGAAGCATGTGCAATCTCAACTTCCGCTACCTCTATTTTCTTAAGAAAAATAATAGGGAAGAGTGTTGATGAAGTTAAAGATTTAATAGAAAACTATGAACATCTAATCGATGAAAAAGATTATGATGAAGAAAAATTAGGTGAACTTATGGCCTATGATACTATCTATATGCAACCTAATAGAAAACACTGTGCCCTTCTTCCTGTCGATACAATTAA
>CAMMBX010000090.1 GCA_946494345.1 uncultured Mycoplasmatota bacterium
TTGGTACTGCTACTACTTTTGTGGCCCCTAAAAAAGATCGAGCTCTTATTGTAGTTGATGATTCTGCTGTTATTAAGAATTTTGTTAGTAAGATCTTTAATAATCAGTTTGAAGTCTTAGTGGCTAATGATGGTAATGAAGCTTTGCAAATGATTTCTAATAATAAAGGAATAAAAATAGTAGGGATGTTACTTGATCTTAATATGCCTAACTTTAATGGCTTTCAAGTCTTGGAATACTTTAAAAATAATAATTTGTTTGATATGATTCCTGTTTCTATTATTACTGGGGTTGGAGATGATGAATTAGTTGCCAAAGCATTTAATTATCCAATAGTTGATGTTTTAAGAAAACCATTCAATGAAAGAGATATTAAAGAAGTAGTTGAAAAAACAATTCAGTATGCTCATTAATTTGAGTGTACTTTATTTTTGGAGGTAAAATGAAAAGAATAGATAATAATACTTATGAAATAGAAAATAATGATGTAAAAGATTTATTTAAGAAAAGAGATATTAATGCTAATAAAGGAGATTTTGGTAAAGCTGGTATTTATGGGGGAAGTGTTGAATATTCTGGGGCCTTAAAGTTAGCGACACTTTCTTTAACAGCTTTAAGAAGTGGTTGTGGTATTAGTAGAGTAATAACTAAGAAAGAGGTTATACCTTTATTAGGACCTAATATTTTAGAACAAACTATATTTGTTTTACCTAATTATGATGATGATTTTTATAATAAATTAAAACTTGCAATTTGTGATTTAGATTCTCTTGCTGTTGGTATGGGTATAGGTAGTGATAGTCGCTTTGAGATGATTTTAGAGTTTCTTATAACAAATTATACTGGTAATTTAATTATTGATGCTGATGGGTTAAATACTTTATCTAAAATTAACTTGAATATTTTAAAAAATAAGAGATGTAATATTGTTCTTACACCTCATTTAAAAGAATTTTCAAGATTATGTAATAAGAATATTGAAGAGATTAAAAAAGACTCTTTAAACTTAGTTAAGGAGTTTGCTAGTACTTATAAAGTAATGGTTTTATTGAAAGGACACACTACTATTATATCTAATGGTACTGAAACTTATTTAGTTACAACTGGTAGTCCAGGTATGGCAACTGCTGGTAGTGGAGATGTGTTATCGGGTATTTTAGTTGGTCTTCTTGCATACTTAGATTTTAATCTTTTAACAATAGCTTTAGGTGTTTTAATTAATGGTATAGCAGGATGTCTTGCAGAAGCTAATAACACTGATATATCTATGATTGCAAGTGACACTATTAATAATATTAGTAATGCCATTAAAGTAATTAGAGAATAAAATTGTTAATTATATGTAAAAAGATAATATATTTTATTTTCAGAAATAAAATTCTTTAGTATACTATATTTAGTAAGGAAGTGAGGATGTTTATGAAAAAGAAAATATTTAATTTTTTGTTATGTGGGTTTTTAATTCTTTTATTAACTGGATGTGGTAATGCTTCTAATACCGACAGAACAAATCAAAGTACTGGAAGTAGTATAGAAAGTTTTGATGCTTCGAAAGTAGAGAAAAACATTTCTATTAGTGGGGCTGATAGGGCAGCTGATAATAGTTTAGTTGCTATTGTTAAAAATGGTAATGATGAGGATGTAAGTATTGAAGTTGAGGCTGTATTTTATGATGCTTAAGGTAATACACTTGGTAGTGATTCAGAATATCTATCAATTTATAGTAATCAAGAGATGGCTTGTAATTTCTATAATACTCCTACTGATTACAGTGATTATGAAATTAATATTAAAGCAGAAGAGAATTACTATGAAAATTATTCTAATCAAATAGAAGTTACTAATAATAATACTGGAGAACAAATTGTTGTTCAAGTTACTAATAATTCTTCTAAGCAGATTGATTCAGTTGATATTGCTGTAGTATTCTATAATAAAGGTAAAATTGTTGGCTATAGCGATAGTTATGAATATGATTTAAGAAGTAAGGAGACAGCTACTGCTAATATTTATTATCCATATGATAGTAATTATGATGATGTAGCATTTGATGAATATAAAGTATATGTTTCTGCTTATAATTAAAATATAAGCACAAGTTATATAAAAAAAGCCTGTTGAAGGCTTTTTAATTTTATAATGGTGTCCACGACGCGATTCGAACGCGTGACCGATCGCTTAGAAGGCGATTGCTCTATCCAGCTGAGCTACGCGGACAAGTAAATCATTAATAATATATAACAAACTAAAATGTTTTTCAATAGTTTTTTTAAAATTTACATTATATTTTGTAAATATTTCTCTTTTCATTGACTAAAATCCTTAAAAAGCTTTACAATAATTAAAAGAGGTGTTTTAGATGTATCAAAAATATTATCGTAGACATATGATTAAAAGTGTTATAATTATAATTTTCTTATTAGCTTTTGCTATTATTTCAACTTACTTAATATATAATAATTTTTCTGGTAAAAGAGAAAAAGATATTGACACTGGAAAAATGGAAGTTGTTTTTCATAGTAAAGAAGGTAATAAGATTAACTTAACAAAATTTAATCCGGTAACTGATGCAGTAGGATTAAGTTCAACAGAATATGGTTTTACTGTTAAAAATGGAACTTTAGATAGTGTTAATTATAAAATCGTATTAGAAACTAATACTAATCGGGTAAATAAAGATGAGTGTTTAAATAACACTATTCCAAATGAGCTTTTGAAGTTAAGTTTAAGAGTAGATCATCAAGCACCGGTTGCTAGAATTTTAAGTGAATATGAAGATAGTGTTTTATATGAAGATACACTTGCTCCTAATAGTGAAGAGGATTACTCAATTAGATTATGGGCAATTAACAGTGATTTTGTAATAGATAGAGATAGTCATTATCATGCTATTATTAAAGTAATTGAAGAGGGGTAATATAATGAAATTAAATAATAAAGGTTTTGCTATTTCTACAGTTTTATATAGTCTTTTGATTATGGCTACACTAATACTGTTCTTATTAATAGGGAATCTTAGTTTTGAGCGAAGAACTACTAATGATTTTGTTGATGATATTACTGATGAATTAAATGCTTTTGCCAATGAACATAGTTAAAATAAAAAAAGTTAGCAAAAAGAGTTGACAAGTGCTAACTTTTTACATATAATTATATTAGCACTAAGGAAAAGACAATGCTAACAACTAGAAAATATTAAAAAGTGCTAGGAGGTAATTATGCTTAGTGAAAGACAAAAGAAAATATTAAAATTGATTGTTGAGTCTTATATAAGACAAGCTAAGCCTGTTAGTAGTAATCAACTCTGTAAGAAATTAAAATGTTCCAGTGCTACTGTAAGAAGTGAAATGGCTAGTCTTGAAGACTTGGGTTATTTAGAGAAGACACATACTTCTAGTGGTAGGGTTCCAAGTGAAGAAGGATATCGTTACTATGTTGATAACTTAATGGAAGCTAAGAAGATGAATGGAGAAGATATGTTAAAATTACAAATAGTTTTCCATAATCAATCGTTAGAGTTAAGTGATTGTATTAATAAAAGTTTGCAAGTTGTTTCTGATATGACTTCTTATACGGCAGTAGTCTTAGGTAAGGCAAGTCATGAGAACTTACTTAAAGAAATTAGAGTAGTTCCTCTTGATGCTAATCATCTAATAGTTATAGTTGTAACTGATAAAGGTAAAGTAGAACATAAAAATATAACTTTAGATAATGTTAGTCTGGAAGATATTAAAAAGACTGTAGAGTTAATTAATAACTTAATAGTAGGTACACCTATTGATGAAGTGAGTACTAAATTAGAGTTTGAGATTAAACCTATTATATCTAAATATGTAGAAGGGCATCAACAACTATATAATGCTATTTATAATGTCTTTACGGATATTACTAATACCGATATTAATGTAGTTGGCAGAACTAAGTTCTTGGAACAACCTGAGTTTGATAATGTTGATAAGATTAAAGACTTATTTAAGAAACTTGATGATAAAGATTTGCTTCAGGAAATTAAGAAAGATGACTCTAATAATATTGAAGTATATATCGGTAGTGAGAACAAACTTGATGATGATGTTACTATTATTAAGACTAACTTTAAGACTGATAGTGAAGATGGAACACTTGCTATCATAGGACCTAAGAGAATGGAATATGATAGAGTTGTTAGTATTCTAGAGTATTTAAAAGAAAATATTGAGAAAGGTAGTGAATAGATGGAAACTAAGGAAGAGGAAGTAAAAGTTACAGATGAAAAGTCTGAATGTAACTGTAAAGATAAAGAGAAAACTTGCGAATGTCATGATAAATCTAAAAAACATGATAAACATCATGAAGAGATAAAGAAATTAAAAGAAGAACTTGCTGAAAAAGATAAACAAATAACAGAATTAAATGAAAAGATTAGATATAATCAAGCCGAACTTATTAATTATCGTAAAAGAAAAGAGGAAGAAGTTACTAATAGATTAAAATATGCTAATCAGGATTTGATTAGTGAGTTAATCTTAATATTAGATAACTTTGAAAGAGCGATTAGACTTGATGATAATAATCTTACTGATGAGTTATCTAAATTCTTAAAAGGATTTAAGATGATGTATGCAAGTTTTGATGATGTATTAAAGAAATATGGTCTAGAAGAAATAGAAGCAGAACATAAAGAATATGATCCTAATACTATGGAAGCTTTAATGACTGATAGTGATAAGAATTACAAAGATGGAGAAGTCCTTGAAGTATTACTTAAAGGTTATCGTCTTAAGGATAGAGTTATTAGACCTTGTTCTGTTAGAGTAAATAAACTAGATGAAGAAAATACTGATAATAAAGATAATAATGAAGATAAAGGAGAGGATATAAATGAGTAAAATAATTGGTATTGATTTAGGTACAACTAATA
>CAMMBX010000091.1 GCA_946494345.1 uncultured Mycoplasmatota bacterium
TTAAAAATGTTAAGATTAAAAGCTATTTATTAGATAGTTTAATAGGAGAAGTAGATAATTAATTTTTTAAGGAGGACATCTTGAAAGAAAATAATTTTTTCATATACGAAACAGATAATAATGTTGAAGTAACTGCTATATTAGAAGATGAAAATATTTGGCTAACTCAAGAACAAATAAGTAAATTGTATAATAAAGCAAAGTCAACAATCAATGAACATATAAAAAATATTTATTCAGAACATGAATTGGATGAAAATAATACAATGAGAAAATTCGGAATTTCCGAATTTTCTACTAAACCTACTAATTATTATAATCTTGATATGATAATTGCTATTGGATTTAGAGTAAAATCTAGTGAAGGAACTAAATTTAGAATATGGGCTAATAATAAGTTAAAAGATTATCTAGTAAAAGGCTATAATTTAAATGTTGAAAGATTTAAAAATAATGGTAATGATCCATATTTTGATGAGTTATTAGATAAAATTAGAGATATAAGAAGTAGTGAAAAAGTTTTTTGGAGAAAAATACTTGATATTTATGCAACATCTATTGATTATGACCCTAAGAAAGATATAACTATTAACTTTTTTAAGACAGTGCAAAATAAAATGCATTATGCTGTTTCTAAAAATACAGCAGCAGAAATAGTTTATAATAGAGTTGATAGTAATAAAGAAAATATTGGTCTTACAAATTTTAAGGGAGATACCCCAACAAGAAAAGAGACAGAAATTGCTAAGAATTACTTAAGTATGGAAGAATTGCAAATCTTAAATAGATTAGTATCTGCTTATTTAGATGTTGCAGAAATTAATGCTTTAAAAAGAAAAACAATGACAATGAAAGATTGGATAGGAGAACTTGATAGTTTTCTTACTATGACTCATAATGATATATTACATACTAAAGGAACTATTTCTCATGAAGAGGCTTTAAAAAAAGCTCATGAAGAGTATGATAAATATATGAAAAGTCATTTAACAAAAGCTGAAAAAGATTATTTAGAAATAATGAATATTGATATTAAAGAAATTGAAACTAATAATTAATATAGGAGAGCTTATGAGTAAAGTAACAGGAAATTTTAAAAAGACAATTTTTAGAAGTAATACTAATAATTACTTAATAGGTTTATTTAAAGTAAAAGAGACTAGTCCTGATTTAGATAAATTTATTAATAAGACTATTACTATTACTGGATACTTACCTGACTTAAATGAGATAGATACTTATGTATTAGAGGGTAATATTACAAATCACGCTAAGTATGGGGAACAGTTTGTTGTTAATACTTTTGAAAGAATTATGCCAAAAGAGACTGATTCTATGGTTAGTGTGTTAAGTAGTGATATGTTTAAAGGAATAGGTAAGAAGACAGCTGAAGCGATAGTTGAAATGTTTCATGAAGATACCTTTAATGTAATATTAGAAAATCCTAATAATCTATTATTAGTTAAAGGAGTTAGTGAAAAACAAGTAAGAGTATTGCATGAATCTTTAAAAAATTATCAAGGTAGTTATGAGATAATTCTTAATCTATCTAAATTAGGGTTTAGTACTAGAGATAGTCTTAAAATATATAGTAAATTTAAAGAAAAGAGCTTCGATATTATAAATGATGATATTTATAAAGCTTATTACTATATAGATGATATTTACTTTAAGACTTGTGATTATATCTTTGAAAAAAATACTGAAGAAAAGTTAGATGTTAAAAGAATTAGAGCGGTGTTTATCTATATTTTAAGAGAACTTACTAATGTTAGTGGCAATACTTACTTTTACTTAGATGAAGTTAGACCTTACTTTATTAGAATAATTGGTACTGATATAAGTGATGAGTTATTATTAGAATCAATAAACAATTTAATTAGTCTAGAGTTAATAGTTGTAAAAGAAGATAAAATCTACTTAAAAGAATATTATGATGCCGAAATATTTATTGCAAGGAGATTAAGACTTCTTGCTCATGAAAAGACTGAGACTTTAAAAAATTATAAAGATGTCTTAAAAGAAATAGAGTTTAAAAATAATATTATTTATAATGAAGAACAAGAGAGTGCTATTAGAGAAGCGTTAACTAATAAATGTTTAGTTATAACAGGTGGACCAGGAACTGGTAAAACAACAATTATTAAAGGAATTATTGACTTATATCAAGCTTTGAATAAATATAATACTAAAGACTTAATGGAAAAGCTTGTTTTACTTGCTCCAACAGGACGTGCTAGTAAAAGAATGAGTGAAGTTACAAATCTAGCTGCATCTACTATTCATAGATTCTTAAAGTGGAATAAAGATACTAATAAGTTTCAAATTAATGAGTATAATAAAAGTAAAGCTGAATTTGTTATTATCGATGAATCTAGTATGTTAGATACTCTATTACTTTGTAATTTATTAAAAGGATTATCTACTACTACTAAAATAGTATTTGTAGGAGATGCTAATCAACTACCTAGTGTTGGGGCGGGAAATGTTTTGCATGATATGCTAGAGAGTGAAGAGATTAAAACTATTAGATTAAAAAATCTTTATAGACAAGGAAAAGACTCTAATATCATAACTTTTGCTCATGATATTAATGAAGGAGTACTTAATAGAGATATATTTAATAAAGGGGAAGACTTACAGTTTATTAAATGCCCTGATAATAAAGTCTTGGATACTATTAAGGAAGAAGTTAGTAAGATAAAAAATACTGATTATCAAGTACTTGCACCGATGTATAAAACTATTAATGGAATAGATAATATTAATATTACTTTACAAGAGTTATTAAATCCTAAGAAGAGTACTAAAAAAGAGATATCTATTAGTAATGTAATTTATAGAGAAGATGATAAAGTAATAGAACTTACTAATATGCCTGATGATAATGTTTTTAATGGAGATATCGGATGTATTAATAAAATAAAACTTAGTCCTAAAAAAGAAGTATATATAGATTATGATGAAACATTAGTTAAATATACTCCAACTATGTTTAATAACTTTTCACTAGCTTATGCTATTTCTATTCATAAGAGTCAAGGTAGTGAGTTTAAGACTATAATTATGCCAATAGTTAAAGGCTATCATAAAATGTTATATAGAAAACTTATTTATACAGGAGTTACAAGAAGTAAAGAGAAACTTGTGTTGATTGGAGATATGAAAGCTTTGGAGTATGCTATTAATAATACTAATGAACAAAAAAGAAGAACAAGTTTAGATTATTATTTAAAAAATGGTATAATTTAGTTTATATTATCCATAATACTTGTAGGAGGAATTAATATGGATAAGAAAAAAATGATGATAACAGCAGGTATTATGGCTGGAGTTGGTTATGGAATGTATAGATATTTTAAAAACAATCCAGCTAAACTTAATATGATAAAACAAAAAATGAAAAATGCTGTCAATAATTTTGAAGATGAGATGATGATGTAAAGCTTCTCATCTTTTTGATTGTTATTAAGAGAAAATTATGATAAAATTTAGGTGAAGGTAGTGAGTTTGATGAAGAAAATAGCAAAAAAGAATAAGAAATTTATCATAATAGGAATAATAATAATCATTTTATTAATAATAGGAATAGCTTTTGCTTATTTTACAACAACATTAAATGGTAGTAAGGATTATGTAATAAGAGCAGGATCTTTAAAACTTGATTTAACTGAAGAAAATGAGTTAACCTTGGAAAGGGTAATACCTGTAGAAGATTCTGAAGGAATGAGTTTAGATGGTTTTAGCTTTAGTTTGACTAATGAAGGAGATATAGATACTGATTATACTATTTATTTAGATGATGTCGCTTTAAATGAGGGAGAAAGTCGTATATCTGATACTGCTCTTAGATATAGTTTGGTTAAAAATAATGTGGTTGGCCAGGCAAGCGATTTGGTTAGTATGGGAAGTAATCCTAATAGAGTAGTTGATAGTGGAACTATTTCTCCTGATGAAAAGATAAATTATACTTTAAAAATATGGGTTGATTATGATGCAACTAGTGAAGTGGCTGGTGGTAGAACTTTTAAAGGAGCATTAAGAATAGAGGCTAAACAAGCTGTATAATAGATAAATTATAATTTTAGATAACAAAACTGTAATAAATTTTACAGTTTTTTTGTGATATAGTGTTAAAGAAAGGAGAAATTATGGAAGTTTTAAAAGTTAATAATTTAAAAAAATATTATGGTAGTAATAATAATATTACTAAAGCGTTAAATAATATATCATTTACTGTTAATGATAATGAATTTGTTGCTATTATGGGTGCAAGTGGTAGTGGTAAAACAACCTTACTTAATACTATTTCAACAATAGATTCTGTTACTAGTGGTAATATTATTATTAATGGAATTGATATTACTAATTTAAGTGAAGAAGAATTATCTAATTTTAGAAAAGAGAATCTTGGTTTTGTTTTTCAAGACTTTAATTTATTAGATACTCTAACTATTAAAGAAAATATTGCCTTATCTTTGATAATCAATAAAGAAGATAAAAGTAAAATAGATGATTTAGTCTTAGATATTAGTAAAAAACTAGGTATTAGTGATATTTTAAATAAATACCCTTATGAAGTAAGTGGTGGGCAAAAACAAAGATGTGCTTGTGCTAGAGCTCTTATCAATAATCCTAAATTAATACTTGCCGATGAACCTACAGGGGCCTTAGATTCTCGTAATGCTAGAGTTTTATTAGAAACTTTTAAAGAGATGAATGAAGAGTTAAACTCTACTATTTTAATGGTTACTCATGATGCTTTTTCAGCGAGTTTTGCAAGAAGAGTTTTATTTATTAAAGATGGAGAGATTTTTAATGAAATAATTAAAGGTAAAAAGACAAGAGGAGAGTTTTATGATGAGATTATAGATGTTTTAACATTACTTGGAGGAGATAT
>CAMMBX010000092.1 GCA_946494345.1 uncultured Mycoplasmatota bacterium
CAGTAGATAAAGAAGAGAAGAATACTTTAACAGTAGGAGCGAATAGTAGTAAAGAATTTATAATAAGCTTAAGTAATCCTAATAATAGAGTAGCAAGATATAACTTTTATTATATAGGAAGTATTCCTGATGGAGTAGAAGCAGGATATATAGTAGATTGTGAGACTAATAGTTTGCCAGAAGAAAAAGGAATAAACTTAGAAAAAGTCGATACAGTAGGAAGTAGTAATATCTATAAGATAATGGTTGAAAATAATTCTGATAATGAAGTAACTATAACTTTAGGAGTGAATGTCGGCTTAGATTATAATGATTTAAGTCTACCAGAAAATGGACATTTATTTAACAAATATACAAATGAACCAAATGCTCCAGAGTTAGATGATAATATGATAGCAGTAAAATATGAAAATAATAACTGGGTAAAAGCTGACACAACAAATAATAATTGGTATAACTATGAAGAACAGGAATGGGCCAATGCGGTAACAGTAAGTTCATCTAGTAGAAGTAGTTATCTTAGTGCAGAAGCAGGGACAGTAATAAATATGGATGATATAGAAACCATGTGGGTATGGATACCAAGATATAGTTACAGTATAGGAAGTACTGATGGAACAAACTATTATGGAAAGAAAGGTTGTTATTTAGAAAGTGACCCTACTTTAGCTTTACCAGGAGAGATAGATGTAAGATTTGTATCAACTGATATCAAAGATAGAGGAACAGCAAAATATGTAACAACTAAAGGAGCAGGAGAATACTATACTCCTGATGCTTTTACATTTGGAAATACAGAATTATCAGGAATCTGGGTAGGAAAGTTTGAAACAAGTAGTAGTAGTCCTAGTTCAAGTTATGGAGGAGGAAATACAACTTCATTAGATCCAATGATAAAACCAAATGTAACCAGCTGGCGAAATATAAATGTAAGTAATTCTTTTAATGTAGCCTTAAAAATGAATGATTCAGGCAATAGATATGGCTTTACTGATGCCGTTGATACTCATATGATGAAGAATAGCGAATGGGCTATAGTTGCCTATCTATCTCAATCAAAATATGGTAAGTTAGGAAATATTAATTTTACAGGTGCTAATAAAGAGGTATACCAAAATAAATCAAATAGTTTAATAACGGGCTGCAGTTATGGAAGGCCAAGCAATGCAAATACAGATTATGGATGCCAGTATACCTATGATATAGAAATAAATGGAACAGGAGCCTCAACCACAGGAACAATCTATGGAGTCTATGATATGTCAGGTGGAGCCTGGGAGTACGTAATGGCTAACTACAATAATATTGCTGCAAATAGTGGCTTTAGTGAACCATTAACACTGGAAAGTAAATATTATAATTTATATACAAGTAATGACCCATCACAAGCCTGTAATGGGAATGAATGTATCAGTCATGGTTTATCAGAAACAGCGGCATGGTATAATGATGTAAAAACAATGGTAAGTGAGACGTATCCATGGTTGTTACGTGGTGGTGGCTATAATGATTCTACTTATGTAGGTGTGTTCTACTTCAGCAGCAGCACTGGTTTTACTTACTCTGGTGACTCGTTCCGCCTTGTAATGAGCGTGACTAGTCCGTAAGTATTTGTGAGTGAGTAGAGACTTGAATGAGAAAAGTCTAAGTTTAACTTTAGAAGAATTTCTATTATTTAGAGATTCTCTTTTCTTTTACTTTCTTATAAATATAAGTAATTACTAATACTCCTAATAATATATAGATAGGTACCTTTAACTTCTTTACAAAATTATCTAATATTATCCAGTTATTACCTAGGGCATAACCAACATAGACAAAGGCAAAGGTCCATGGAATACTACCTAGTGTTGTGTAAATAATAAATTTAATAAATGATACTCTGCTTACTCCCATGGGTAGGGATATAAGAGTTCTAATGATAGGAAAGTTTCTTCCTATAAAAGCAGCCCATGGTCCATATTTGTTAAACCATTTATCACATTTATCTATATCTTCTTCTTTCATAAAGAAAAATTTACCATAGGTCTTAATAAAAGGTCTTCCTCCAAAATAGCCAAAAGCATAGATTATAATCGCACAAAATACACTACCTAAAACACCTATAAATAAAGCCATAGAAAAAGAAAATATTCCTCTACCTGCTAATATTCCTGCTGTCGCTAATATTAACTCACTAGGAATAATAATTATAACCGCTTCAAGTACCATACCAAGAAACATACCAAAATATCCTAAATTAGTCATTAAAGAAGTAATATAAGAGTCCATGTAATCACCTTTAATTAAATATATGTAAAAAAATAATTGTTTATCTCATAAATATTACTTATAATTTTAGTAAATAATAATACTGAGGTGTTAATCTATGAAAATAAAACCATTAAGAGTTTTAATTATCGTTACTATATTTACTAATATAATAAGTATAACTAGTGGAATTTATATTTATAATAATATGAAAGTAAGAGAAGAAGCATCTTTAAATGTTTTAAAGATAAGAAAAGAGCTAGATAATAAAGAAAATGAATTAAATAAAATTAAAACTAATTATAATAGTATTGTTAAGACTAGTAAAGATACAAAACTTTATATAAATGATAATGGTAAATATAAAGTTGTTGGTAATATAAATAAAAATAATATTTTAGAACTTGAAAATATAGATAATATTAGTTTAGATAATAAATATTTTAAGTTACTTAATAGTAATTATTATATTTCTTATAAAGATGTAATGCCTACTATTGATACTATTAATAAAAGATATCTTAATTATGTAGAATTTCCTATAGAAGTTACTACTAAAGATTATACTACTTATTATGATGATAATTTTAATGAATTATTTACTTTGAATGATCCTATAACTACTAAAGTTATAGTTAACTTAGATGATTATTATGGTGTTTCTCTATTATCAAGATTAGTCTATGTAAAAAAAGATAATGTTAGTAATGTAGTAGAGTTAGATAGTAGTGAAGAAATGGCTATTAGTATTCCTGCTATACTTTATCATTTTATTTACTTAGATGGTGATACTTCTTGTAATCAAACTATATGTCATAGTGAAGAACAAATAGATTCACATTTTAAGTTCTTGAGTGATAATGATGTTTTTACCTTAAATACTAGTGAAGTATTAATGTTTATTAAAAATGAGATTAATCTTCCTAAGAAGTCTATTTTAATTACTATAGATGATGGGGCAAGGGCTGAGAATTTTATTCCTTTTTTAGAAAAATATCAGTTAAATGCAACTTTGTTTTTAGTTAGTTCTTGGTATCCTGTTAATAAGTTTTTATCACCTTATCTTGAGATAGCTAGTCATACCCATAATATGCATACAACTGGTGTTTGTCCTACTGGTCAAGGTGGTGGTATTAATTGTTTACCGGAAGAAGAAATATTAAATGATTTAAAACTTAGTAGAGAGACACTTAATAATACTAAAGCCTTTTGTTTTCCTTTCTATGAGTATAGTGATTATGCTATTAATTTAGTTAAAGAAGCAGGCTTTGAAATGGCTTTTATAGGTGGTTCTACTAAAATAAAAAAGGGTATAGACCCTTATAAAATACCAAGATATCCTATTTTAAGTAATTTTGGTGTTTCTTACTTAAGTAATTTAGTTCTTTAAACTACATATATTAAAATACTGAAAAATTGTAATACAGAACCTGCTAGGACGAAAAAGTGAAAAACAGAATGGAAATACTTCTTTTTAGCACCTATACCATATAGAATTGCTCCTACTGTGTAAGCGATACCTCCTGCTAATAAAAGTAGTAATCCTGTTTGAGGAAGTAGAGTACTTATACTGTCATAAGAGAAAATAATTAACCAGCCCATTACTAAGTACATAATAGTAGAAGGAATTTGAAATTTTTCTAAGTTAATGGCATTTAATAAAACTCCAACTATCGCACTAATCCAAATAATTATAAAGATTGCCCAGCCTTTGACACCACCAATTAAACTTAAACAGTAAGGAGTGTAACAACCTGCTATAAATATATAGATATCACAGTGATCTATTACTCTAAATACTTTTTTTGCTGTTAATCTTGGACTTAGGGAATGATAAAGGCAGCTCATTAGATACATAATTATCATACTACTACCATAAATACATGAAGATATTATTCCTATAGTATTATTATGACTAGCTGAAAATACAACAGTTAAAACAAGAGCAGTTATTCCTAATAATACACCAAAGCCATGGGAAATAGCATTAATTAATTCTTCTTTTAAACTATATTTGGGAATTGTTATATTTTTCATGTTTTCCTCCTTTTCCTTCTAATTAATATATATTTATTCAACAATATTGTATCACAATTTTTAAGATTAAAATGTCTTATTTACGAAAATATGTAACTAATTTATTACATTTTTTCTTGTTATATAGAACTTAGTTTGATACTATAATTGTAGGAACATTTAATAGTTGGGTGAATCTCCTAGAAAGGAGATTGGTATTATGTGCAGAAAAGATTTATTAATAGTCTCTTTAATCATAATTATCCTTTTATTTATAAAGTTATTATTTTTAACAATATAAATAAAAGTCACCTAACTCACAACTGTTGAATTAGGTGGCTAGCACAAATTATAAATACAAAAATTGTTGGTTCACTCAACATGCGAATATTAAGTGTTCCTCATTTTTATTTTATGTAAATTTCTTTTGCGTATTCATAGTATCATAAATATTAACTTTTGTCAAAATTTTAGCTTAACTTGATAGTGTTTCCAAAGTGTGGAGATTTATGAAAGAAACCTTTACAAAATAAAA
>CAMMBX010000093.1 GCA_946494345.1 uncultured Mycoplasmatota bacterium
TTACAAACGGAGACAATCCGTTGTAATGGCTATTCGCACTAATGCAAGTATAACTATGTTTATATTTATGCTATAAGGAAAGTGCCGATAATTTAGTTTTAGAGAATAATTAACTTTAATGATTATTCTCTAAAGTTACAATTAAAAGAAAGGAGATTTTTATATGAACTATAATACTTATAAAGTTAGTGAAACTTATCAAAATAATAGTTCTGTTCCTTTTATTAGATTAAAAGGAAAATGGTTAGAAGAACTTAACTTTAATATTGGTGAAAATATAGTAGTTTATAAAAGTAAAGACAAACTTATTATTACTAAACCTAATGAGGAACAATTAAAACTACTAAATTCTAAAAAACAAGAAAAAGAAATAAAACAACTATTAGAAAAACTTGAAACTATATAAAATTAAAATATACTAACTAGGAATAAGTAATGTTAATAATAACGATTAAGAAACTTTTGAAAATGAGGTACTAAAAGAGTTGTCCTTATTTATTCTAATGGTGTGAGTGTCAAATATTATTAACAAAAATTATTTATTACCTATTGAAAGGAGAATGATAAACAATGAACTACAATTCACACCCTAAAATGAAATATTTATATATTGGTATTGACTGTCATAAATACAAACACGTGGCTACTTTAATAAACTGTTTCAATGAAGCTTTAACTACCATTACTTTTAATAATGATAAAGATGGTTATGATTATTTACTAAATACTGTTGATAAGCATAAAGATAATCTTATTCCTATTTATGGTCTTGAAGATACAAAACATTTAGGCTATAGTCTTGCATCTTATCTTCTATCTAAAGATAAAATAGTAAAATGTGTTAGTTCTACACTAACATATATAGAGAGAAAAAGACAACCTATCATTTTTAAAAATGATGAGTATGATAGTAAGTGCATTGCCAAAGTATTACTTGATTATTTAGACACCTTACCTAATGCTAAAAGTGATGAAATATACTGGACTTTAAAACAACTTGTGAAGATGAGAAAGTCTATTGTAGAAAACAATGTGGAAATTAAAAATAAATTACACGCTCAATTAATGCACCATTACCCTAATTATAATCAGATTTTCAACAAGATAGACTGTAAAATTGCTTTAAACTTATGGGAAACTTACCCAAGTCCTAATATGATATTAGAAGATGGTTTTGAAAATCTTGTAATAAATCTACAATCTTGGAGTAGTAGTAAAATTGGAAAAGTTAAGGCTAATAAAATATTAGGAATTATTAATAAATACCCACTAGGCAATATGGTTTATCAAGATGAAAGAAATAGTATTATTAAAATGTTAGTAAAACAAATAAAAAGTAACAATAAAAGATTAGAAGAACTAGAAAAAGAAATAATAGATATTTATGATAAAATAGGATGTAAACTACATACATATCCTTGTTTAGATAAAATAACTGGGGCTTGTTTACTATCAGAAATAGGAAATATTAACAGATTTAGTAATAGTGGAAAACTTGCAAGATATGCTGGTATTGCCCCTATTGAAAAAAGTAGTGGTAATACTGAAAAGCATTTAAAAAATGAATTTGGAAACAGAGAACTAAATAGTATGTTTTATAGTCTTGCCTGTCGTAGTATATGTACTGGTAGAACTGGTAATACTCCAACTAATCCTATTTTTAAAGAATACTACTATAAAAAAATCAAAGAAGGTAAAACTAAACATCAAGCCATTGTATGTATTATGAGAAGAACTTGCAACATTATTTATGGAATATTAAGAAACGAAACAGAATATATACCACCTAAACAACTAATGGAACAATGTCAAAATTCATTTAGGGAAAGAAAAAAATTAGAGGAAGAAAAACGTAAAAAGAAAGAGGAAAGAAAAAAGAGAGATATTGCAAACATCAATTCCAACTGTTGAAATCTCTGTTTGCAATATCTTAATAATTATAACTTCCTTAATTTTAGATACATTAACTAAATATAGGGTGAGTGTGTTTTTGATAAAAATCGAATTTATGCATTGACGAACATACTTTCTATATGATACACTTGGGTTACAAGAAAGAGGGTTCGTGATATGAAAATATATAAAGCTTATAAATTTAGGCTATATCCAAATGATGAACAAATAATATTAATACACAAGACTTTTGGATGCAGTAGATTTGTATATAACTACTATCTAGACTATCAGAAGAAAAACGGAGTAAAGAGAGCTTATGATCTATGTAAAAATTTAAAAGGATTAGAAAAAGAACATGAATATCTTAAAGAAGTAGATTCATGTGCTTTAAGATGCTCTATATTTGATTTGGAAGGTGGATATAAGAATTTCTTTGCAAAAAGAAGTAATTACCCAAAGTTTAAGAGTAAATTTACAAGACAATCTTATAGAACTAGCTGTATAAGAAGTATCTATAAAGGTAAAGAGTATAGCAATATAGAAATAGATTTATTAACTAAATATATAAAATTACCAAAACTAGGTAAGATAAAAATAAGAGGATATAGAAATAAAGATAAAATAGAAGGGAAAATAATAAATGCTACTATAATAAAAGAGACTACTAATAAATATTATGTAAGTGTGTTAGTAGAAGAAGATTTATCAGTAGAAAAAGTAATACCTACAAGTATAGTAGGAATAGATTTAGGATTAAAAGATTTAGTAGCAACAAGTGATGGAGTTAAATATGTTAATGAAAAAATAATAATGAAATATGAGAAAAGATTAAAAAGATTACAAAGGAAATTATCAAGACAAGTGAGAAATAGTAAGAACTATTTAAAGACAAAGGAAAAGATAGCAAGAATACATGCTAAAATAAGAAATTATAGAAAACATTATTTAAATGACATTGCCAATGAGATAGTTAATGAACACGATATAATAGTAACTGAAAATCTAAGAGTTAAGAATATGTTTAAAGGCAAGATTAAAGCATTTAATAAAAGACTATCAGATGCCAGCTTTAGTAAATTATGTTCTCTAATAGAATGGAAGAGCAAGATAAAAGGAAAGTATTATTATAAGATAGATACATATTACCCAAGTAGTCAAATATGTTGTCATTGTGGTTATAAGAATAGTAAGTTAAAAGATTTGAGTATAAGAGAGTATGATTGCCCATGCTGTGGAGTATATAATGATAGAGATATAAATGCAAGTTTAAACATATTATTAGAAGGATTAAAGTTACATTATGATTTAGTTAGTTTAGCATAGATAATGTTTTAGATAAAATAAAGTTTAATAAGAATAAATAATACTCGAGTACGGTAGCGACTATCGGAATTTAAGCCTATGGAGAATAAGGGGTACCTTATCTGTGAAGTAGGAAACCTTGGAGGTAACGACAAGGGTGAAATAAAATTTATTTTATTTCTTATGTTCCTTAGTTTGTTTTTTAATAAATTAAAGATAAATCTAACAATTGGTCCTGCATAAAATAATTGGAAACACATAGCCATAGGAAAACTTAAGACCATAGATTGTAACCAACTAGATATAAAGATATCAAGACTAGGTTTATTTATAAGAATAGTAGCAACTAAACTCATAATAGGGCACATAAAAGTAACTATTACAATAGATATACCATAACTTATAAGAATACTAGGTGTTTTCTTAGGATCAAGAGCTTTAAAAGTTAGTTTGTGGGCAATTTTACCTATTAAGAAAAATTCTAAAATAATAGCGATGGGCCACATATATATTAACTCATTAAAAGCTTCTAAAAATACAAAGTTATTTAAGCCTCCAGTATGAATAGCAATGTTATAACAAATCATAACATATACCATTACAAAAGCCATTATTAAAGTATAAATAAAGTCTTGTAATTTAGTCTCAGGCATAGTTAACCTCCTTCCTTACAAAATAAAAACAGCATCATTTTTCAATGTGTTGTTCGTTATCATCCAAGGGGATGTGTCGTTTCCAATATAACCATAAAACTGTTTCCTTGATGATTTTAGCATAGTTTAGAAAAATATGTAAGAAAAAATTTATTTTTGTAGTAATTTTTGAAAAATTATAGTATATTTTAGGTAAGGAGGGAGTATTATGACACTTTTTTGGTTAGTATTATTTGTTATTTTTTCATTATTTGAACTTGCTACTGTAAACTTAGTATCTATTTGGTTTGCAGTAGGGGCAATTATCACAACTTTTGTATCTTTAGTAACTGATAATTTAATGATACATTTAGCAGTATTCACTATCACATCAATTCTTTTATTACTTTTAACAAAACCATTTGTTAAGAAGATTAAAAAAAGAGAAGTTGTTCCTACTAATTTAGATAGAGTTATTGGCAAAGTTGGAGTGGTTACAGAAAAGGTTCTACAGGATGGAATTGGTGAAGTTAAAGTTCTAGGTAAGAAGTGGAGTGCATATAGTGATAAAGAAATAAAAGAAAATAGTAAAGTAAAGGTATTATCTATTAATGGAGTAAAACTCAAAGTAGAAGAGATTAAGGAGAGTGATAAATAATGTTTTGGGTTATATTAATAGTAATTATTGTTATTGTAATATTAGGAGTAAAAGTAATTCCACAATCACAAGCGAAAGTAATAGAACGTCTTGGGACTTATTATAAGACGCTTGGAACAGGACCTCATTATGTAGTACCATTTATTGATAGAGTAGCATCTACTGTATCATTAAAAGAAATAGT
>CAMMBX010000094.1 GCA_946494345.1 uncultured Mycoplasmatota bacterium
TATCACATTTTATAAAAATGTCCACATTTTTTATCATAAAAAATAATAACTAAACTCTTATTTTATGGGAACTTAGTTATTATTTTATTTTTCTTCCTTAAAGTGGGAATCTTCTATTTAATTCAATCTAATATTTTTACATATTAAAAGTTCTGTAAGTTTCCTTACAAAACTTTACTCAGCAAAGACATTTTCAATAGTTAGAGTTTTATTGTCATAAGCTGTAATTATGCCAATAAGAGAAATAGGGGCATTTTTATTTAACTCTTTTATATTTTTAGATAAAAGGTTTGCTTTTATAGTTAAATCATATTTACCATTGATATCATCAGTAAATTTTAAAGTAACTGTATTATTCTTGTTATTTTTACTAGAAATAGTTCCAGTTAGTCTAATAAACTCTCCTATATGGTTATTATTATCATTAATTATAGAATATGCAAGTTCTCTAATAGTATAGGTTTCAGGATTAGTATTATACTTTATTTTCCAAGATCCTATAACAGTATCACGTCTACCTACCTCTTGATGATACTTTATTACTTTATAGCCTAGACCATAATACTCTTTAGTTCCTCCATCATTATATGTTTTAGTATTAATAGCAAGGAAAGGACCAATTCCTGCTTTAGATACTAATAAAATATCTGTAGTTACTAATACTCCTATTACGATTATTACTATCATAACAACAGTAGATATTTTCTTAATCTTTTTCTCTTTTTCTACTGGTATTCCTTCTAACTTTTCATCTATTTGCATAATTTCACCCCTAACTATTAATCTTTTCTAAAAACTCCTCTTCTGTCCATATTGGTATATTTAACTCTTTCGCTTTATCATATTTACTACCTGGGTTATCTCCAACAATAACTGCATAAGTTTTTTTAGAGACTGATTCTGCTGTTTTACCACCAGCATTTTCTATTAAAGCTTTCGCTTCATCTCTTGTTAGTTTTGTAAGAGTTCCTGTAAGAACAAATCTTTTATCTTGGAAATCTTCTTTAATATTTAATTCTTCGCCATTATACTCCATATTAAGTCCTAATTCTTTTAACTCTTCTATTGTCTTTAAGTTATCAACACTTGCAAAGTAATCTACAACGTTTTTAGCAATTATAGGACCTATATCAGGAATTTCTACTAACTCTTCATAAGAAGCTTTACTTAAGTTATCCATAGTCTTATATTTTTTAGCAAGTATTTTAGCTTTTTCTTTACCCACATTTTTAATACCTAAAGCAAATAATAATCTTTCTAAAGAATTATTCTTACTGTCTTCAATAGCATTTAATAGGTTTGTAACTGACTTTTCACCATAACCTTCTAGCTTAGTTAGAGCATCTTTTTTAGATGATAATCTATAGATATCAGGAATAGTACTTATAAATTTAAAGTTATATAAGTCTTCCATTAATCTATCTCCTAGGCCATCTATATTCATCGCAGGACGAGAAACAAAATGAATAAAGCTTTCGATGTGTCTAGCTGGACAATTAGGATTAGGACAATAGTAGTCTACTTCTCCTTCTTTTTTTACTAATTTAGTATTACAAATAGGACAATTAGTAATCATTTTAAAAGGTATTTCTTTACCTGTTCTTCTTTCTATTTTAGCTTCTACTACTTCAGGAATAACATCTCCTGCTTTTCTAATAGAAACTGTATCATTTATCATTAAGCCTTTTTTTATTACATAATCTTCATTATGAAGAGTCGCTCTACTTATAGTAGAACCCATTAATTGAACAGGGTCTAGAATAGCATTTGGTGTTATTTTACCAGTTCTTCCTACAGTAAAAAGTATATTATTTAGTTTAGTTAATACCTCTTCAGCAGGGAATTTATAGGCAATAGCCCATCTAGGAGTTCTTGCTGTAAAGCCTAGAGTTTGTTGGTCTTTAATATTATCTACTTTAATAACAACACCATCTATATCATAAGGAAGCTCTTTTCTAATCGCTCCTTTTTCATGAATATAAGCCATTACTTCACTTATATTTTTAACTATTCTATTATTAGGATTAGTCTTAAACCCTAAACTTTTCATAAATTCTAAAGCTTCATGATGAGTTTTAATTCCAAAGTCTTCAGGATTAGGTAAATGATATAAAAAGGCATCTAAATTGCGCTGTGCTGCTATTTTAGAGTCTAGCTGTCTAATTGATCCTGCGGCGGCATTTCTTGGGTTTTGAAGGGGTTTCTCACCCTTAGAGATACGTTCTTCATTAATCTTTTCTAAAGTAGCTTTACTCATATAGATTTCTCCTCTTACTTCAATATCAAGAGGTTGTTTTAATCTTAAAGGAATACTTTTTATTGTTTTAACATTGTGAGTAATATCTTCCCCTATAATACCATTACCACGAGTCGCTCCTCTTACTAAAACTCCTTTTTCATATTGTAAGGAAACAGAAAGCCCATCTATTTTAAGTTCACATACATAATTAGAGTGGACACCACTGTTTTCTATTCTTTTTAAGAAATCTATTATCTCATCTTCATTAAAGACATCCCCTAATGATAACATAGGAATAGTATGTTCTACTTTTTTAAACTCATCTATTACTTCTCCTCCTACTTTTTTAGTAGGTGATGTATCTACTACCCATTCAGGATGTAATTTTTCTATAGTTTCTAATTCTCTATAGTATGCATCATATTCTTGATCTGTTATTTTAGGGTCATCTAAAACATAATAATCATAAGAGGCTTCTTCTAGAACTTTAATTAGATAATTCATTCTCTCAATAGTAACATTATCCACAATTATTCCTTCTTTCTAATCATTTACCCACAAAGGTTGTGGATAAACTCCTTCTTCAGTTAATTCTTTTATAGCTTTTACTACTTCTTTTTTATCTTCACTATAGGTTATACCATACCAATTAGCAGTTGTTTCAATAACATCAATTGTTTTAATATTTTTTCTAAGGCATGTATCTAAAACATCAGGTATACCAAATTCTACTTCATCTAAGTTTTTTTGGTAAAGAGATAAGAATAAGTATAATTCATCTTTTAAAATATCAAATATAGCTGGTGAAAATAGTAAAAGATTCATACTAACTAAGGTATCTTCATCTATTTCTTTTGTTTTATTACTATATAAAGGAGAGGCAATTATCTTATTTCTTTTTCTTACTACTTTGCATTCTGTTATTTGAGATAATTTATTATTTCCTACTTGCATTATTCCTCTTTTAGTAACACCATTAGAACTTACGGTGTTTGATACTTTATAACCAATAATACCAAAGTGATTATAAATTATATTGTTTAGATAATCATAAGCTTTAAGATAGGCATCTCTTCCATAAAAGTCATCTGCATTTATACAAGCGAAAGGCTCATTTATTTTAGAGGCAGCACAGAGAATAGCATAAGCTGTTCCAAGCGGTTTAGTCCTATTTTTTAAAAGTGGTTTAAAACGAGTAGGAATATAATCATCATTTTGAAAAGCATATTCTACTTTGATATATGATTCTATTCTTTGCCCAATAGTTTTTTTAAACTGTTCATAGAAGTCTTCTTTGATAATAAAAACTACTTTAGTAAAACCAGCTTTAATGGCATCATATATAGAATAATCTATAATAAATTCCCCATTAGGCCCTACTTCTTCAATTTGTTTTAATCCTCCAAAACGGCCTCCCATTCCTGCAGCCATAATTAGTAATGTTTTATCTTTATTCATTGTTACCTCCATATAAATTGTTATTATATATTTTTTCTTTAATCATTTCATTTATAGCATTTACAACAGGTTCTTTATCTTCTTTATAAGTTACTCCATACCAATTAGCAGTAGTTTCTATAACATCAACACTAGCTAATTTTTCTTTTAAACATTCATTTAAGACTATAGGTATTAAAAATTCACATGAATCTAAATTATCTTTATTAGCTTCTAAAAAGATAGGGAGTTTTTCTGCTAGTATTCTAAAGATACTAGGAGTAAATAGTAACATATTCATAGAGGCAATAGTATCTTTTGATACTTCAAAGCTAGGACTTCCATCTAAAGGTGATACTTTTACTAAGTCTCCATCTAAAATGACACTACTTTCTATTATTGTAATTAATTCATCATTATCATTTACTTTACATACGCCACGTTTAGCCGCTCCATTTTCGGTTAAGGTATTACCAAGGCGATAGGCAATTAGACCATAGTGATTATCTTTAATATTAGATAGATATTCTGAGGCTTTAAGATAAGCATCTCTTCCATAGAAGTCATCAGCATTAATGATTGCGAATGGTTCATTAATTTTATCTTTAGCACAGAGTATGGCATGAGCAGTACCAAGAGGTTTCTTTCTTGTCTTTAGTAATTCTTGATACTCTTTAGGTATATTATCATTATTCTGAAAAACGTATTCTACTTTTATATGTGGTTCTACTCTTTTACCAATAGTCTCTTTAAAGATATCATAGTTTTCTTCTTTTATGATAAAGACTACCTTATTAAAACCTGATTTAATGGCATCATAAATAGAATAATCTATGATAAATTCACCATTAGGTCCCACTGGTTCTATTTGTTTTAATCCTCCAAATCTACTACCCATACCGGCAGCCATGATT
>CAMMBX010000095.1 GCA_946494345.1 uncultured Mycoplasmatota bacterium
TACTCAAAAGTTGCAGTTAATCTTTCAAAGTTGCATTTACCTTTTCAATTGACCTCTTTTATTATTGCTTTTTATAAAATTAGCTTATAACACCTGATACAGAACATTCAGCTGGTGAATAAGCAGAGAATGTTGTGTTACTATCTGCTTTGTATAATTTTATTTTTCCACCTTCTTTAATACTACCTTGGAAGTTTGTATTTGATGATTGTTCTGCATCTTTTTCAATTACTAAATCACCATCAAGTGTACTTTCTAATAAAACACCAAAACCATTACCATCAGTATCAGTCATTTGAACAAAGTATTCATACTTATCTTGACCTGATGTTGTATTATTGAAAATAATAATATAACTGTTATTAGAATAAGCATGACCGAATGGGCTTTCATGAGATCCACTTTCAAGAGCGACTGAATTAGTAGATACTGCTAAACATTCACCTCTTGCTGGCATTTTATCAGCAGCATACTCACCATTTACAAAGCTAAGTCTAACAGCATTGGCATATTGTTGAGCGGTAGTAACAAATGTATCTTTTCTTGCCCCTCTGATATAACCTGACATTGCTGTAATTGCTAAAGTCATTAAAATAGCTAAAATAATGATAACTGCAAGCAACTCGATTAAAGTAAAACCTTTCTTATTTAGTCTTTTCTTCATAATTTATAACCTCCATATCCTACTTTTAAATCATAGCAAAAATTCTGTTAACTGTCAATAATATTTGTAACAGTATAACCATTTAATTTAGAACCAACTTTTGGAGTTACAATACTTAATTCCGAACCACTAGCTACTTTATTCTTAGCGTTTTCCTTGTTTAAATCGTCTCTTGTAGTTAGAGGGATTCCTCTTTTATTACCATCAAAGTTTTCAACTATAGCAGCTGAGTAGATATAGTTATTACCACTTCTTGCAATTGTAACATAGGAATTAGTCAAATCATAACTTCCTCCTTCTGGGCCTTCTGTAAAATCAGTTAAATCTAAAGAACCAAGGGGTATGACAATACAATTACCATTAGTAGGTAGTTCAATACTAGTATTACTTCTCACTTCATATTCTGCTAAAGTTATCATTCTTTTGGCATCTTCTACATAGGTACTTTGTTTATTTTTATCGATTGTACTCATAACATTAGGGACAGCTACTAACATAAGTAAAGCTAATATTGAGATAGTAGCTAGTAGTTCTATTAAGGTAAATCCATGTTTATTCATCATATCACCACTTTCTTTATCTTTATTATATTATAACACTGTTTTTTTTAAGATAAAATGTTTTTTAGGTTTTCTTTTTCTAGAAAGGAATTAGTTGTCAAGTTAGTACCAAATAAAGAATCATAACGAAAAATAGCAAATCCTTTATAATTAGATAAATCTCTACTTAGCATTACTTCTCTTGCAATGATATTATTGTACTCTATCCATTCATTAGATCCTTCTTTAGCATATTGATCAACATTACCAGTTTTATAGAA
This sequence comes from uncultured Mycoplasmatota bacterium, assembly GCA_946494345.1. Classification (GTDB taxonomy): domain Bacteria; phylum Bacillota_I; class Bacilli_A; order RF39; family UBA660; genus Onthousia. The sequence goes on from CAMMBX010000095.1 coordinate 1,485, forward strand.
AGCTAAGGCAGGTATTAAGTCTATATTATTAGTAATTAAATTATTCCATGATTTAATAGTCTCTTCAAAAGGTTTTGTACTATTTAAAAAGCCATAATAAACTTGAGGCATTATATAGTCAAGATATCCTTTTTTACTACAAAATAATTTTGTATCTACATAATTACTGTTATAGTTATTATCTATATTACCATCAGGAGAAATACCAAAAAGAATATTTTTATCATGAGATTTAATTAAGTCATATGTTTCCTTTATCAGTGATGTTATAGTATTTAATCTAAATTCTTGTAAAGTTAAACTATTATCTAAGCTTAAGGCTTTCTCATATTCATCTTTATCAATATCTTCACTTGCAGGATAAAAATAATCATCAAAATGGATACCATCAATATTATAATTAGTAATAAGTTCTTCAATGCCATTAAGAATTAAGGCTTCTACTTTACTACTAGCTGGATTATAGTAAATACCTTTAGATGGTATTATTTTTACAGAAGAAGTATTTAGTAAGGAATAAGCAGGATTATCTTTACTAATGATTGAAGGATCAGTTCCACTGCTAATTCTATAAGGATTAACCCAAGCATGTAACTCAAAGCCTTTTTGATGAGCTTTTTTAATAAAGTATTTTAAAAGATCAAAAGGGAGTTCATCTCCTTCATTATTTACGACACTTCTACTACTAGGAAAAATATTAGATTTATAAATGGCATCACTAAAGCTTCTTACTTGGAGTATTAACATATTAAAACCAAAATCTTTAGTATTATCAAGCATCTCGTTTATCGTATTTTTCATCTCTTTAGTACTTTTACCGCGCAAATTATTACCAAGTTCAATGTAGGAAATAAAGATCGCTCTTTTTTCTGGAGTTTCTTTTTCATTTTCTTTTAAATTAGCATTAGGTATAAAGATATAAATTAGTAATAACAAAAAAATGATAAGTATTAAATAATATTCTTTCTTCATATACTTATCATATTACTTTTAAATTAATAAATTTGTCTAATTTAGGAAATACAATCACTATTTTTTATAATGAATAGTTGGTTATCTTTATAAAAGGCATAAAACACATCATCAAGTTTAACTTTTTTAGTATCTAATAATTCATTAAGCCATTTTTCTTTTTTCTTTAGTCTTTTTAAAGTTCCTTTTTGAATTTTTCCATCTAATATTAATGCTAAAGGATATGGTCCACTATTACTTGCATTCTTAGTAAAAACTGATAATTTACCACTAGTCTCTAAAATAGCATATTCAACTTCTTCAATACTTTTTACTTCTCTTGCGCGGAGTTGGGTAAGTAAGTCTTCTAAGTTGTATCTTTGTTTAATCATCTCTTTAAAGTTTACTTTACCATTATCGATGATGACAGAAGCTTCACCGTCTAGCATATTTCTTAGTTTGTCACTTTTTAAAGAAGCTTTAGCAAGTACTATTTGTAAAACGGCTAAGACAACGATAGGTAGAAACATAAGAAAGACACTAGTATCATATTTTTCAATACTAATCGCTGCTAGTTCGGCTATTAATACTGAGACAATTAAGTCAATAATACCAAGTTCACCTACTTCTCTTTTGCCCATGAAACGATAAAAGATAACGATTGCAAAATAAAAGAAAATAGTTTTCAATAGTATTAGTAGATAATCCATATTATCACACCTTTCTACTAATATAATGAACTAAATTCTTTATTTTTATGCAATTATTCCTTTAGTTTTTAAAAGCTCTAATATTTCTTGATGAATTTCATCAATACTTTTTTCTTTAGAGTCTACCATACAGTCTATAATATCCCAGTTATAAAGTCCTGCTAGTTCTAGATAAGCGAGCAAGACTTTTTCTTGTTTAGAAGTATTTAAAGAAAAATCAAAAGATAGTTGATTATTATATTTATATGGCATATTAAGAAGAATAGTATAATCAGGTTTAGGCAGTTTTAAGAGCCAGTATTCTAGTTTATCAATCCACTGATACATATAGAATCTATCTTCACTATTTTCATATTTACTACCTTGATTAGCCATATTAGAACTAGTATATCGATTAATTACAACGATATAATCTTTATCTAAATATTCTTTTATTTTATTAATATTATATTTACGGTCAGCGGCTGTATATAAACAAACTAATTCTGGATCAAGATTTTTATAGCCTTCTGGAAAGTAACCATTGTTATTTAAAAGACAGTCTTTAAAGATTTTACCAGTGGGAGTATCATACATAGGGAATGAAAACTCTATAGCTTTGATACCCATTTTATTTAATGATTCTACTAGTAATTTACTTTGAGTTTCTTTTCCACTTCCTTCTATTCCTTCAATAACAATAATCTTACCCATAGTTTTCCCTCCTATAGTTCTATATTATTATGATCATCAAATGGTAGTAATAAACATTTACGACTTGCTAAATAGTCGCACATATGGACAAAGTTTTGATATTTTGTATGAGGTTTTTCTAAGACTTCATTGCCATTATAATCAACAGTATAGTCACCCATATGAGTTTTAATAGCATCACTTATAAAAGTTGCATCTTCACTACTTAAACCCACTTTATTAGCATTATCAAGAACTACTTTAGCAGCGATTAATGGATGGTCAAAACGAGTATATTTTTCTTCATTAACTCCTCTTTTAAAACCATCATGTAAAAGTAGAGCCATTAGCATTAAATCCTTTTCATGATCAGTATATTTCTTACTAATAGATAAATCATTTAATAGTTCATAACCTATTCTAACGGCTGCTTTTGTATGGCGTAGTAGTCCTCCTTCACCTAAGGCATATTTAGGATGATATTTACCTGTGGAAGATGCTGCTTCTTTAAAAAAATAATTTGGTAATAGTTCTACTAGTTTAGAAAGACTATTTCTTAATTTTTCATCTTTAATATAATTAATTTCATCATAAAATATTTCTTTTTTATTCATAACATACCTACTTCCTAAATTATTATAGCAAAAGAAACGTTTGTTTGTAAATATAAAGGTGTAAAAAGCCATAGAA
>CAMMBX010000096.1 GCA_946494345.1 uncultured Mycoplasmatota bacterium
AATTCTCATTACCACAAACAGAGCATACAAAAGTCTTCTTTTGTCTATGTCCTAACTTCTTTGCCATACTACTATCCCTCCTTTTTCCCACTAGTAATTTTATCAAATATTTTCAAATCTATCAACTATTTATTTAATTCTTTTAATAATTCAATAGTTTTTCTCATTTCTTGATCGTATTGTACCATTTCAATACCACCAAATTGATTTAAGAAATCTTCAAGTTCCATTTGATATCTTTCAGCAAGTCTCTTAGCTTCTTCCATCGCTTCATCTTCACTTACTTCTATCTTTTCTAAGTTCATAATTTCTTCAAGCATCAATCTATATAAAACATTTTGATAAGCTTCTTTTTCTAAATGCTCTTTTAAATCTTTCTCTGTTGTCTTTGTAACTTGATAATATAAATCTAAACTTATACCTTGCATAGCCATTTGTTGTTCAGTTCTTCTAAGTAATCTTTCTACTTCTTCATTAACCATTTCTTCAGGTATATCAACTTCTACATTCTTAGCAACAGCATCAAGTAGTCTATCGATATAGTTATTTTCTTCTTCCATATCTTTACTAGCTTTTATATTAGCTTCTACTTCTTTTCTAAGACTCTCTTCATCATTAACACCTTCAATACCTAAATCAAAGAAGAAATCTTCATCCAATTCTCTTTTCTCTTTAGTTTTAATCTCATGTACTTTTACTTTAAATGTTACTTCTTGTCCTTTTAAAGACTCTTCCATATAATCATCAGGGAATGTTACTTTAATATCTTTCTCTTCACCTGATTTCATTCCAATTAATTGTTCTTCAAATCCTGGAATAAAAGTGCCACTACCAATTTCAAGAGAATAATTTTCTCCTTTACCACCATCGAAAGGAACTCCATCTTTAAATCCTTCAAAGTCAATAATGGCAACATCACCATTTTCTACTTTACCATTTTCATCTTTAGTAACTAACTCTTCATATTTTTCTAATAAATGTTCTATTTCATGATCTATTTCTTCTTTAGTTACTTTAACTTCATTAGGTTTAACACCTAAATCTCTATATTTACTGATTTTAACTTCTGGTTTAGTAATAATTTTAAATGTAAAAGTAACGCTTTTTTCATCTAAACTTTTTAAATTAACTTCAGGTTGAACTACTGGTACTAAATTATTATCTTCTAAAGCTTTAGTATAAGCAACTTGTAATACTAAGTCAGCAGCATCTATTATATAGTCTTGTCCAAATTTTTTATCATAAATATTCTTAGGACATTTACCTTTTCTAAAGCCATCAACCTCTACTTTTTTTACTTTTTCCTTGAAAGCTTTATCTATTGCATCTGTCCATTCTTTACCTTCAATTTTTATTTCAATATCATGATAATTATTTTTATTCTTTGCTTCTTTTTTAGTTTCTTTATTTTCCATAAATATTTCCTCCAATACGCTTCTTATTATATATGATAAATAACAGTTTTTCAACAATAAATTACCAACTTTTCCATAAAAAGGACAAAAACTAGAGTCTTATAAAGTTTCTCTAGTCTAAATAATAACTTATGTCCTAATAGACATTTCTAAAGATCTAGTTTTCTTTTTTCTTTATTAAATTCTTAACTTTACGTTTTTGATGGTCATTTATAATTGTTTCTTTTTTATCTTCTAAGGTAACAACTTGTCTATAATATTCCTCTATTAAAGCTCTTTTCTTTTCGTCTATCACTTCAAGTTTAGGACTAATATCCACCTCATTATTAGCTTCAACGTTATTTAAAAACTCCCTAAGTCCATAAGTAGCATATGCTCTTCCTAACTCTATACTTTCTTTACTAAAGGTTTCATCTGTAAGTGTAATACCATTTTCACTATTACCTAAAGTACCATCTACATATTTTAAAGGTGTATTTACTTTCCAAGTAGAATTTACAAAAATAGGCTCAGTACAATGATTAAAGCTACAATAAGAGTTTTTAATATTACTATTTTGAACCTCAATATTTTCAGCATCTGTCTTAAATTCAAGTAAATTACAATTAATATTATTAAATTTTATCTCATCACCTGAATGAGTAAAAAGACTAATATATTCACTTAAATCACTTACTTTCAAAGAAGATGATTCAATTGTTAGAATAAGAGTACCTGGGTTACCTTGTAAAATTGTTTCTTTAGCACTTTCAACTGTAAAATCACTTTTTTTAAAATATTTAACCTTATAAGCATCCTTTATTTCTGCACTAAATATAACTTCGTCTTCTTTCTCATTTTTTATAGTTATATCTTTTGCATAAACTATAAAACTATATTTTTCTTTATCGTCCATAGTAATATCAACTTTTGTATCAGAAGAAGCTTCTATAGAACAGTTATCATCACCTAAAGTCTTATAAAAATGAATATAACTAATATTCTTTTTTACAGAATATACAGTATTTAATCCAGGTAATACATCAAAAACTTTTTTCTTTAAAAAGCTATAGTTTAATGGTGTAATTGTATGTACTTTATCACTACCGACAACCCTATAATAAATTCTTGCAGTTTTTATATATTCTTTTAATTCTCCCATAGTGAACCTCCTATTTTATAAACATTGCATCTCCAAATGAGAAAAACCTATATTTTTCTTTAACGGCAATGTTATATGCATTTAAAATATTATCTTTTCCTGCTATTGCAGAAACTAACATAATTAGGGTTGATTTAGGTAGGTGAAAATTAGTAATTAAGCCATCTATACTCTTAACCTCTTTGCCTGGATAGATAAAGATATCAGTAAATCCATGATCCTCTCTAAATTCTCCATATTTTTGATATATAGTCTCAAGAGTCCTAGTAGAAGTTGTACCAACAGCAATTATTCTCTTACCATTTTCTCTTGTTTTATTAAGAGTTTCTGCAACTTCCCTACTTAGTGAATAAAACTCACTATGCATTTTATGATCACTAACATTATCTACTTTAACAGGTCTAAATGTTCCTAACCCTACATGTAATGTTAAATAGGCAATGTTTATACCTTTTTCTTTTATTTTCTCAAGTAACTCTTCAGTAAAATGAAGGCCTGCCGTAGGAGCAGCAGCACTTCCTACTTCTTTAGCATAAACAGTCTGATATCTATCTTTATCTTCTAGCTTTTCATGAATATAAGGAGGTAGAGGCATTGTCCCTAATTTATCTAATAGTTCATAAAATATTCCTTTATAACTAGCCTCAAATACTCTTATACCTTCATCTTTAACTTCAGTACAGGTTAACTTTAACAATCCTTCACCAAAAGATACCACATCTCCTACATGAATACGTCTTGCTGGCTTTACCAAAGTCTCCCAAGTATCACCTTCAATATTTTTTAATAAAAGAACTTCTATAACTGCTTTAGTACTAACCTTCTCTCCAATTAATCTAGCAGGTAAGACTTTAGTATCATTTAATACTAAAGTATCCCCTTTATTAAGATAATCTATAATATCAAAGAAATGTTTATGTTCTATTTCTCCAGTATTTTTATCTAATACCATTAATCTAGAACTATCTCTTTTCTTTAAAGGAGTCTGGGCAATTAATTCTTCTGGCAAATAATAATCAAATTCCTCTACTTTCACAAATATAACCTCCTATATATCATTCATCTAAGTCTAAACCAAATAAACCACCTTGGTAATTTATATTAAGTTCCTTATAAGCTTTTTCAGTAACCATTCTTCCCCTGCTTGTTCTTTTTAGATATCCTTCTTGTAATAGATATGGTTCAATTACATCTTCAATAGTTGACACTTCTTCTCCAATTGATGAAGCAAGGGCTTCAATACCAACAGGACCACCATTAAATCTTTCAATAATCGCTCTTAATAATTGATGATCCGTCTCATCTAACCCACTCTTACCAACTTTTAATCTTTCTAATGCTTTTTCCATTACTTCTAAATCTATAGATTCTTTCTTATCTACTAAAGCAAAGTCACGAACTCTTTTAAACAAACGATTAGCAATTCTCGGTGTTCCTCTACTTCTTTTCGCTAACTCACAAGCTGCATCATCATCTATTGGCATATCTAAGACTCTACTTGTTCTTTTAATAATTTCTGTTAACTCTTCTACAGTATAAAATTTTAATTTAGATATAATACCAAAACGATCTCTTAGCGGCGCTGATAAATCACCTGCTCTTGTTGTCGCTCCCACAAGTGTAAACGGTGGCAAATCTATCTTAATACTGCGAGAACTTCCTTCTCCACCTATTATTATGTCAAGAGTAAAATCTTCCATAGCAGGATATAGTATTTCTTCAATAAATCTAGGCATTCTATGTATCTCGTCGATAAATAAGACATCTCCTGGTTCTAGTGTTGAAAGAATCGCTGCTAAATCTCCACTTTTCTCAATTGATGGACCACTAGCAGTTTTAATATTAACACCAAGCTCTCTTGCAATAATAAAGGCAA
>CAMMBX010000097.1 GCA_946494345.1 uncultured Mycoplasmatota bacterium
GATTATTTTGTCATTTGGATTTTTTTAAATCCCCACTATTTGACAAAGAACCGTATTTTAAATCGTAGCATATACTCCTGGACCTAATGGTAGTCCTATTAAGTACCAACCAATTACTAACAATATCCAAGTTATAGCGATTATTCCAAAGTATGGTAAAACATAACTTATACTTTTATGAATTGTTATTGGTTTTGTTTTATCTTGGTTATATATATTAAGATATCCTATATAAATTGCAAAACATGCTAGTAGTGGGGTTATACCTGCTGTTATAGAAGTACCTACTCTTAATATGAATTGAGCAAAAGGAGCGGAAAGGTTTGCTTGCATAAAGGCAGGAACCATTACAGGAGCGAATATTTGCCATTTTGAACTTGCAGTAGGTACAAAGAGATTAGCTATACCTATCATTATGATAGCAAATATTATTAAAGGTAGTCCTGTAAAACCAACATTACCTACAGCACTTGCACACCATGATGTTATTACTGTTCCAATATTAGTTTCTTTAAATACGGAAGTAAACTGAGATACAACAAAGATTAACATTAATATTTCTCCCATAGGAGCGAATGTTTCTTTACAACCATTAATAATATCTTTATCGTTCTTTATACTTTTAGCGCCTATTCCATAGGCAATTCCTACTAATGTTAATAGTAAAGCCATCATATATGTAAAGCCATCTTGAAAATAAGAGTTAGTTCCAAATAGTTGACCTAAATAAGTATCTTCTTCCATATCTAGTAACATTCCTGAATATGGCAAGTTTGGAATTATTGAATATATAAATAAGATTATAACAATTATCGCAGTTATAAAGGCGGCTTTTAAACCTCTTTTTTCGTAATGTTCTTTCTCTATTTTCTGTTGTTCTAATTCTTTAGCATCTGTTATAACTAATTCTTCTGTTTTAGATAGTTCTTCTTTTTCTTTATATTTACCAAAACGTGGAGCGATTATTTTTTCAATAATAATAGTTCCAATTAGAGATAGAATAAGAGAAAAAGCAATGATTATAAAAAGGTTTGAAGTAAGGCTGACATGGGCTGAGGCATCTATAAGTCTTGCTGCGCTTGTAGTATCAGGAATTAAATTAACTTCCATACTACCTACAAATATTGATACTCCATAACCAAAACTAACACCTGCAAAGGCAGCGATTATTCCTAAATGAGGATTCCTATTATTTAATAGAAATAATAAAGCTGATATTGGTATTAAAATAACATAACCTACATCATTAATTAACGATGATATTGTAGCTAAGAATATTACAATAAATGTTAATATTTTCTTATCTATTTTAATTAAGCATCTTTTACATAATGTATCTAGAAATCCTGTTGACTTAGCAATGCTAAGACCAAATAATGTTAAAAGTAACATACCTAGGGGAGCAAAACTTAAAAAGTTAGTCATTGCATTACTAAATATGTATTTCATTCCATCAAAATTCAAGAGATTTTCTACTGTTACTAAAGTACTTTCTAATTCATTAGTTGTAGGACTTATAGTATTATAGGTTGCTTGCATTTGTAAGCCTGATAGTATGGCACTAAGTATAAGTAAAAGAAAAGTGAGAATTAAATAAACTGTAATGGGATGAAAATAAAATTTTTTTAGTTTTAATTTCCTTCTATTATGCATTTTTATTCTCCTTTTCAATTATTTTTTTTATTTTTTTATTAAATTCTATTCTAGGCATAAATATTAATCTTCCACATCCTGTGCATTTTAATTTAATATCTGCTCCTAATCTAACGATTTCCCAATCATTAGTACCACAGGGATGTCCTTTTTTTAAAATTACCCTATCTCCTAAAGTATATTGTTTATTTTCCATTATGAACCTCCATATGTGTTTGAGGCAACTTAATATTTGCTTTCATTAGAGCAGTTTGAAAGTCTTTTCTCATATTTCTTTCTGTATCAAAATCGCATCCTGACTTAGTTTTGACTGCTACTTTATATGTTACAGAATTTTGATCTATAACTTCTACTCCCCATAATTCTGTTTTTCCTTTTAGATTTTGATATGTATTGTCTATGTTTGCCATAGTTTTCTTAATTATAGATTCTACTTTATTTAAGTCATTTTCATAATCTACGGCAATTGTTACTTCTGCTAAAGAAGGATTTAAACTATAATTTGTTACTTCTGTAATCATATGGTTAGAAATAATTTGAACAGCACCTTTATAGTCTTTAATCCTAGTTGTTTTTAGGCCCATTTCTATAACTTCTCCACGAAAGCCATTAATCATAACATTATCACCTATTTCAAATTGATCTTCCATAACAATTGAAATACCAGCGATAAAATCTTTAGCTAAATCTTGAAAAGCAAGAGTAAGAACAGCTGCTACTATTCCTAATCCTGCTAAAATACTACTAACATTGATACCAAAGCTATTAAGAATAATTAATATTGTTAAAAATATAATTATATACTTTAAACAATTGTTAATAAGACTTAATGTAGTACTAACTCTTTTCTTCTTTTTAGAGGAAAGATTCTTATTACATAATGTTTTATTGATAAATAATGTTAAACCTTTATAAAAAGCAAAGGCAATAGCAATATATACTATTGGTCTTACTATATACGTAAATATTTCTGATTCTAAAAATTCTTGCAAAGAGAAAACCTCCTTTACTTGTCTAAGTGCATAATCTCTAGTATTCTAGTTAAATCATTAGCATTAGTAAAACTTATTTCTAATTTATTATTTCTTATTTTGACTTTTGTACCTAATTTTTCACATAAGTCACTTTCTAAATAAGAGTATTCATTGTCTTTAGATTTTTCTTTGTGTTTAACTATTTCTTTTTTACGATGATACTCATCTTTAGAATTAGTTAATTCTTCTAGTTTTCGTACACTTAGATTTTCATTTATTACTTTGTCAGCTAGGCTTATTGCTTGGTCTTTATCTTCTAATTTACTTAAGACTCTAGCATGACCCATACTTATTTCGCCTTTCATTACTTCGTCTTTTATTTCATTTGGCAAAGTTAAAAGTCCTAGCATATTTGTGATGTGACTTCTTGACTTTCCAACTTTTGAAGCTAGTTCTTCTTGAGTTAAATTTAATCTTGTTTTTAAAGAATTATAAGCTTCTGCTTCTTCTAGAGCACTTAAATTTTCTCTTTGAAGATTTTCAAGTAAAGCTATTTCCATCATTTCTTCATCACTAAAGTCTTTTATTATAGCAGGTATAGTCTTAAGTCCTGCTATTTTACTAGCTTTTACTCTTCGTTCTCCTGCTACTATTTCATAGCCTTTAATACTTTTTTTAGCAATTATGGGTTGAAAAACACCATGTTCTTTAATTGATGATGCTAGTTCATTTAGACTTTCTTCATCGAAATTTTTACGAGGCTGATAGGGATTACTTCTTAATTCATCTAAATTTAGATTTATTATTTGGTCTTTTGGAGTTGTATTGATTATTTTTTCTTCTACTTGAGTTATATTTAATGGTTCATTATTAAATAACTCTTCAAGACCTCTTCCTAAAGCACGTCTTTTATTTTCCATTTCTATCAATCACTTCCTTTGCTAAGTTTAAATAAGCTTCAGAACCCTTACTCTTAGGATCATAAACTATTATTGGTTCGCCATGTGATGGTGCTTCTGTTAGTCTTATTAATCTTGGGATAATAGTATTATATACTTTTTCTTTAAAAAATTTTCGAATATCATCTACTACTTCGAAGCCAAGATTAGTCCTTGAATCTAGCATTGTTAGTAATACTCCTTCTATATCAAGATTAGGATTTAATTGCTTTTGAGCTAATCTTATTGTATTTAATAGTTGCATAATTCCTTCTAAAGCGAAGAATTCACATTGAACAGGTATTATAACAGAATCACTTGCTGTTAAAGCGTTTGTTGTAATTAAACCTAATGAAGGAGGACAATCAATTATTATAAAATCAAAGTTCTCATCTTCTAACTCCCCTAAATGATATTTAAGTTGTGCTCCTTTAGCAAAGCCTGGTTCACTTTGACTTTTTTCAAGTAGTTCAATATCTAGTCCTGCTAAATTAATAGTTGCAGGTAACACATAGAGCTTTTTGTACTTTGTTTTTAACATAGCATCTTTAGTACTACATTTATTTGTTAAAACATCATAGACACTTAAACTAATATCTCCTTTATTAATTCCTACTCCTGTAGTTGTATTACCTTGTGGATCTAAATCTATTAATAATACTTTTTTACCAAGAAACGCTAAAGAGGCAGAAAGGTTAATACTTGTTGTTGTCTTTCCTACTCCACCTTTTTGATTTACTAAAGAAATTACCTTTGCCATTTTATCACTCTCTTCTCTT
>CAMMBX010000098.1 GCA_946494345.1 uncultured Mycoplasmatota bacterium
AATTAAATGCAACTATTCCTATTTTTAGGTTGCATTTACTTTTTCAGTTCAGTATGTTATAATATGAATGTAAAAAGTTTATTTAGTAATTGACTTTTTACTTGGTGTGCTATAAAATATATGACACATCTAAAGATTTTGTCCTTAAATTAATAATTACAATACATTTAGAACTTTTTGTTAATTTAGGTATTGTATATTATGACTGAGTAATAGAGGATAGAAAGACATCGTCTATCGCGGACTATTAAAGTCTAAAGTGTAGGGTTCTTTTAAAGAATTTGATGAGATGCCAAGTGATGCAAAGGCCTATTACTCATAAGCTCGTACTTAGGTGCGGGCTTTATTTATATATTAATTTGTTAGGAGAATGCATGAAGAGAGTACTTGGAAAAGTTAGTAAAGAAATAGCAGAAAATTGGAATATTAATGAACATAAAAACAAAAAAATCGTAATTTATGAAGAAGCAATAAAGCATAGCCTAGAAAGATATATAAATGATTATGAAACTATCGAAGATTATTATTATGTGATGAATTCGTTAGAGAAGATAATAAATAATCCAGATTATGTGTTTTATGATAAATCAAAAAAAGGATTAGAATATTATAAACATTTAAAGTCAAATATATTAGTTGCAGTTAGGGTTAATAATGGTAAAGAATTAAAAGTAAAGAGTGTATATCCCGTAAAAAGATCAAAAATAGATAATCGAAAAAAGAAAGAAGAAGAGATGAAACTATATAATAAATATGTAGTTTGTATAGATTAAATATAGGGTGATGATTAGATGAACTATAATTTAGAATGTGAAAAGATATTAGATAGTATTGATTTAGATAATAAACCATCTTTATTATTACATGCTTGTTGTGCTCCTTGTTCATCATCAGTCTTAGAGAAAATATCTAAATACTTTAATATAACTATTCTTTTTTATAATCCTAATATTACTGATTATAAAGAATATATTAAAAGAAAAGAAGAGCTAGAGAAGTTCATCAAATTAGTAGGTTATGATATTAAACTATTAGATTGTAATTATGATAAAGAAAAGTTTTTAGATATATCTCGTGGCTTAGAAGATTTAAAAGAGGGAGATATTAGATGTTATAAGTGTTATAACTTAAGACTAGAAGAAACAGCAAGAATTGCTAAACTTCATAACTTTGATTATTTTACTACTACATTATCAATAAGTCCTTATAAAAATAGTAAATGGTTAAATGAAATAGGGGAAGAACTATCTAAAAAATATAATATTAATTATTTATATGCTGATTTTAAAAAGAAAAATGGCTATAAAAGAAGTATAGAACTATCTCATATTTATAATTTATATCGTCAAGATTACTGTGGATGTATTTATTCTAAAGTAGAACGTCTTAAACACCTTCAAGATCAAAACTAGGTATAAATGATTCACTACAAGTACCACCTTCTTGCATATAAGCATTTTTAATACCTAAATCTAAGGCATAGTCTATTACGTCATTGTATTCATCCTCATTAACATTTTTATTTAAGAAAGAATAATCTTTAATATAATTAACAGGTGTATACTGATTCATAATACTAAGATAGATATTATCTTGGTATTTTTTAAGTCTCATCACCAATCACCTTTAAATATTGTATTTTTGAACATTCTGTGATAAAATAATGCATGCTTAGAGGGGGAACATAATGAATTTAAGAGAGTTTAAAAATGATTTTGAAGAGTTAGGCTATACATTTCAAAGTATAGACGTATTGGAAGATGTGTATTTGTTTTATAAATATTATGATAATAAGGCTAATGAAGGAGTAGCATCTATTTTACTTGAAGGAGACCCGGGTAGTGGTAAAACTTTTTTATCAGAAGTGTTTAGTAGCTTTTTAGGAGAAGATACAGAATATATTTACACACAATGTGTAGAAGAAACTAATAGTGATAGACTGATTGCAACTTATAATGTTCCTGCTATTGTAAAAGGAGAAGCTGATAAGGCTTTAGCTGCTGGTATTTTAACTAGAGCTATATTACTAGCAAATGAAGGAAAAAAGGTTGTTTTAACAATTGATGAGTTAGATAAAGCGCGAGAAGTGTTAGATTCCTATTTTCTTGATTTTTTACAAAGTGGAAAAATTGAAACATCCGATAATGAAATACTAGCGTTAACAGAAGAAGGAAGAAAGAATCTTTTTGTTATTTTTGCTAAAAATGAAGAAAGAGAATTATCAGATCCTCTTTTAAGACGATGTTCTGTTATAAAATTACCACCAATGCCACCAGTTTTGGCATACAAAACATTATTAAAAAAGTTAGAAAATGTAAATCATGATTCCAAATTTTTACGATTTGTTAGTAAGGTTTATGAAGCAATATATAATGAGCAAATTGAAAGTAATGGAGAGTTCCTATCAAGAATGCCAGCATTACAAGAATTAATAACAGCAATTACAGGTGACTATGAATTGTATGAAAATAATATAAGCAGCACTAGAAGAATTAAAAACTTAGTAAGAAAACTAGGTAAAGATGATGCTGCTAGAGAAATTATCACTAATGTTTTAATAAAAAAATTCAAATATCAAAATAAAGAAAGTAATTATAATGATGGTGGCCTTGATTATGATTTAGATAGTCCTGATGATTATATGAATAATAAAGATTCAGAAAGCTTAGTAGAACAGTATATTGAGAAAAAGGATAATGGTGAATATATCTTTGAAGAAGATGAATTTGAAGATCCAATGAAAGATGTTGCAAGTATCCTCGATAATATGAAAGATGATCAATCTTTAGTTTTTATAGATAAAGAAAATAAAGAAAAAATTGTTGAACTTGGTGTTATTACTCATAAAAATCCTGAAGCATTAAATGTTTTATTTGATAAAATTAAATTTAAAGGTAATCCTAACAGTAGATTTGGATTTTTGAACTTTGAAGATGATAACTTTATTGGTTTAATGAAATATAAAGATACTTTAATATTAGTTTCTAATAAGGAATATGTGTCTCCAAGATTACTAATGAGAGGACTAAGTACTATAATAAGTATAATATATGACTCTAAAGAAAATGTTGGTTTTAATATGTTTTATTTTTCTAGTACAATTGAATCAGATTTTAAACTTGCAGGATTAAATGCAAAAATATTATCAAACATTCCTACCTCGGTTTTAAATAAAATGACTTTACAACACGGAGTTTACACGTATCAAACATCAAATTTAAAAATTACTTATGATGATAGTTTAGATATTAGTTATTTTAGATACTTACAAAAGTATAGAGCAGAACCACTTTTTGAAGCAATCGAAAATATGTGTAGGTTTAATCCTGAACTTGCTATACCTGTATCAATTATCAATGCAAAAACATTTCCAACTTTTGAAAAAAGCTTTTTTGATAGATATTCTTATTTTCAAGAAAGACTTGAAAGCCTAGATAAATTTAAAAAACAAGGTTGGGAAATTGAGATTGATGATTTTGAAAAAATGGATTTATCATTTCCTTATTTAGAAACTAAAGGAAACTATTGGTATGAAAAACAAACAGAAATATCAGTAGATAAAGATTCTTTTGTTTTTGAAGTTATAATTGATTATGATAATGATAATAAAAAAATACATGTTTATCCAAAATATAGCCTAAATAGTAATTATTTATTATATACAAATGATTCTGATTTTGAAAATGATGAAGTATTTAAACAAATTAATCCGTTTCAAAAGGAAATAGCTTTTTTTGCAAGCAGTATATTTGGAAACTTTATTCCAAAATTATCTTCTGAAAGACAAGAGGATTATTTTTCGCCACTAACAATGGCTATAACTGGTAAAATTGTAGAAGATAAGAATTATAGAAATAATATATATGGAATAGGAAATAATATTACAGAAGAACCAGCTTTTATTAATTATTATGATTCTATATCATCTCCAACTACTACTGTTACTTCAGAAAAAATACTAAAAAGGACATTAAAATAATGGATAATATACCAAATTTAGATGAATTATTAAATTATAATGATTATAAAGTTCCTGATTTAATCATGGATGATTATTTCAAAGTTGATAAAACTAAGGAACAAAAGGCGAAAAAAATTAATAACACTCAAGAACCTGAAAGTTTATCAGAAGACAGTAGTAGTGAAGACTCAGAAGAATATTCAGAAAGTTCAGAAGATCAAGAACAATCTACAGAAAGTGAACCCGAAGATGATATAGATTTATCAGATAATGGTAGTGAAGACTCAGAAGAGTATTCAGAAAATTCAGAAGATCAAGAACAATCTACAGAAAGTGAACCTGAAGATAATATAGACTTATCAGACAATGGCAGTAGT
>CAMMBX010000099.1 GCA_946494345.1 uncultured Mycoplasmatota bacterium
TTTTATCATCACACATAAATTATCCTCCTTTTATAAATTATCAATAATAATATCATCTAAACAACTAATGACACAGATACAATCTAAATTAATAGTTATAAACTCATTAGTAGCAAGATATGCTCTTGTTACATCAGTAGTATCAGGATTAGGTCTTAAAATACGGCATTTTACACAACAATTATCTACTGACTCCACTCTAAAAACAGATGAAGTATTAGTAGTTCCATTTAATGTATAAGTCGTAGTAAAAATATTACCATTTCTAGTATAGAAAGTAACTGGTCTTGTATTAAAACAAATAATATTAGGACTACTTCCTAAATAAGGTCTAGTACAAGACTCATCAAAACAATCATTACCACTAGCATTCCTTTGTAATATATCAATAACCTTTAATAATTTCCCTAAACAACAAGTTTCATTATTATTCATTGTTACACCACCTCTTATCTATTATCTAATATAGGTTATGAGACTATTTTTATTTTGTGTAGTTAATAACCTATAACTTCTATTATTAGTTTATGAGACTTAGTTTAATAATTTCCACTTTTAATTTTTTCTTTAGTAGAGTATAATTATTTTAGGTGATAAAAATGAATTTATTAGATATACAATATATTATAATTATTGTAGTAATATTAATTATTTTACTAGCTGTATTAAAAGCAAATAAGAAAGATGCTAATATTGATTTAAACAAACTAGTAGAATATCTTGGTGGAAAGGAAAATATTATTAGTACTGAATCTAAATTATCAAGATTTATTGTTACTTTAAAAGATACTAGTAAAGTTGATAAAGAAGCAATACAAAAATTAGGTGCTAAAGGTATAGTTGAGATAAACAATCAATTAAAGATTATCTTAGGACCTGAATCAAAACAATTAAAGAAATATATTGATGAATTAAAATAGAGTTTTCTCTATTTTTTCTTTTTATCATCATTTTTCGACAAATTTCTACAATACTCTATCATATACTTATTTTAGAAAGAAGGAGAAATATGTCGTATATTGAAGTTATTATTAAAAGTATAATTTTATTGTTATGTCCATTATCTTTATATTTGTTATATACAATTTATAAAAAGAATCTATCAATAGAAGAAAAAGATTTAGGATTTGAAGTAGCAATTATATCATTATTATATTTTGTTTTAAGGTTTGGTACAAGCTGTTATAATGAATATCCAATTATTCTTTTTGATATACCATTACTTATATGTTATTACAAAAGAAAAATATCTTTAGCAGTTTTTATATCCTTAATATTAATTGTTTATGAGACTATATTCTTAAATATTAACCCCTTATTTTTAGCTTTAGAGTATAGTAGCTATTTAATAGTATATTCTTTATTCTTTAAAAAGAAATTAAAACCAAATAATGTTGTTAATTATTTCATTATTATAAAAAGTTTTATGTTATCTCTAGCTGTATTTTGGTTCATTAAACCTACTGCCATATTTAGTTCAAACTTAATATATCTATTTACTATTATAATAACATTATACTTTGTAACAAATTTAATTATGGCAATATTCGCTAAAGGAGAACAAGTAGTTGAATTAAACTGCGATTTAGAAAAAATAGAAAAAGAAAAAGAATTAAGAAGATCTTTATTTAAAGTAACTCATGAAATAAAAAATCCTATCGCTGTTTGTAAAGGTTACTTAGATATGATAGATATTAATGATAAGAAAAAAGTTAGAAAATATATTCCTATTATCAAAGATGAAATAACAAGAACGTTAGTTTTAATGGATGATTTTTTAGATTATACTAAGATAAAAATAGAAAAAGAAGAAATGGATCTTGTAATGCTATTAGAAGATTTAGAAGACTATTTAGAGGATTTATTTAAGAAAAATGGTATTAAAGCCGAGTTTAACATCCCCGATGAAGATATCTATATAGAAGCCGATTATAATAGATTAAAACAAGTATTTATTAATCTTTTAAAAAATGCAATCGAAGCGAAAGATGATGAAAAAAAGAAAAAGAAAATAAAAGTAAGTTTAGAAAGTGATAATAAGTTTATGAAAATAATAATTGAAGACAATGGAGTAGGAATGGATAAAGAAACATTAAGTAATGTTAGTGAAATGTTTTTTACAACAAAAAAGCGAGGTAGTGGGTTAGGCGTTAGTTTATCTAAAGAAATTATAGAACAACATAATGGTAGCATTTTGTATAATTCAGTAAAAGGAGAAGGAACAAGAGTAATAGTTACTTTACCAAAAGAGATAAATGTGGCATAATAATATTGAAGTGATTATATGAAATGGAATATTTTAGAAATAGAAAAAGATGTAAAAGAAGCTTTATCAGAATATAGATATAAGCATTCTCTTAATGTAATGGAAGAAGCTGCTTCCTTAGCTAAACACTATAAAGCTAGTAAAGATGATATAGAAAAGTGTAAAGTTTGTGGTTTAACTCATGATTTATGTAAAGAATTAACAGAAGAAGAAAATGAACAATTAGTAAAAAAATATAATTTACCTAGAGAATTACTATCTAAAGAAAATAAAAATTTAATTCATGGCTTTTTAGCATCTGTTATAGTTAAAGAAAAGTATAACTTTGATGAAGATATGGTCTTAGCCATTAGATATCATACTACAGGGTATCCTAATATGGACTTATTAGCAAAGATTATTTATCTAGCTGATAAAATAGAAAAGAATAAAAATTATCCTGGTATTGAACAAGAAAGACTACTAGCTTATCAAGATATAGATGAAGCGATTATTCTTTGTTTAAAGAATCAAATTAAAAGTTTAAAGGATAAAAATAGGAGAATTAACCCTAAAGTTTATGATACTTTATCTTATTTAGAAAAGATAAACAGTAAATAAATTGAAATATTATTAAAAAAATGCTACAATTTATTTAACTTAAGAGGCGGTGTTTTATTATGAATGAAAATAAAGGAACAGAAATAATTAACAATAACCCTACTAAAAGAAAAGATAATAATGAAATGAAAAAAAAGCTGATGAAAATAATGTTAATAGTTGTAGGTATTCTAGTTTTACTTCTAATTATTGTTTTAATCTTTTCACTAATAAGTGGTGGTAATAAAAGTTATGAAGAAATAGAACAAGATTTAAAAAATGCAGCGATAAAATATTATGATGTTCAAAGTGGACTTTTACCACAAGAAGAAGGAGAAACAGTAACTGTCAGGGCAAGTGCTTTAGCAGATGCTGGATATATGAAACCTTTAAGTGAGTTAAGAGAAGGAGAAAGCTGTAATGGTAGAGTAGAAGTAACTAAAGTAGGAGATAATATTATATATACTCCATACTTAGACTGTGGAGATAATTATACAACAAAAGAATTATATAAAGCTGTACTAGAACAAGGAATTGTAACTTCAGGTAATGGCTTATATGATATGAATGGAGAAAAAGTATATCGTGGTGATAGTGTTAATAACTATGTTAGTCTAGATAATGCTATATTTAGAATTGTTAAGGTAACAGCCGATAATAAATTATTATTAACATTAAATGAAATGGAATCAACTTTATCCGCTTATTATGATGATAGATATAATCCTGATAGAATGTATAATAGTGGTTTTAACGATTATAAAATAAGTAGAGTTTATGAATATTTAGATAATCTTTATAATAATAAATTAGATATTAGTATATTAAGTAGTAATGATAAAACAAAATTAGCAAGTTTTAATTTATGTGTAGGTAAACGTACTCCAACTGAAACAGTTAACAATAATAGTATTGAGTGTTCTGATGTATTAGAAAATCAAATGATAGGATTACTAACTGTTAGTGATTATATGAATGCTTCGTTAGATGCTAATTGTAGAGCTACTACTGATAGAAGTTGTCAAAATTATAATTATTTAAAATTAAAAGATACAGAATGGTGGTTAGCAACAGGCAATTCTCTTAATAGTTATGAAGTATATGTGGTTAAAGGAAATGGTTATATAGAAGAAAATACTGCTTCAGGTTATAAACGCATAAGACCAGTTATAGTTTTAAATAATAATGTAATGATTAAGTCAGGAACAGGAACTGCCTCTGATCCATTCGTATTAAAGTAATAGAAGATAAGAAAGAAGGTATTTTATATGGGGACTTATGTCAAGAAAGTGGACACATTTTA
>CAMMBX010000100.1 GCA_946494345.1 uncultured Mycoplasmatota bacterium
TACTCAAAAGTTGCAGTTAATCTTTCAAAGTTGCATTTACCTTTTCAATTGACCTGATGTAAAAAACATATATAAATAAAGTGTTTTATATTTTATTATTCTATATTTTTTAAAATATTAGAATAATATGAAAAGTACCCTTCTTTTGGTATTAATGTATAAATTAGTCTTTCCTTAGTTATGGGATGATTAAATTCTAGTTTATAAGCATATAAAGCGAGAGGATATTCTCCTTTACTTCCATATTTTTCATCACCTAATAAGGGATGATTATGATAAGCAAATTGAACTCTTATTTGATGATGACGTCCTGTTTTTAAGTTTACTTTTACAAGAGTATTTTTATCTTTAACTTTTAATACTTTATAATCAAGAACTGCTAATTTACCTTCTTTACTATTACTTATAACACTTCTATACTCTACTCTTTTTAAGTAATCAAGATACTCTCCATCGCTATTTAGTATGCCTTTACAAACAGCTAGATAGGTTTTCTTAAAATCTCTATTTCTAATTTCTTCTGATAGTCTTCTAGCCGCTTTACTAGTCTTGGCAAAGACCATTACACCACCAACATTTTTATCAAGACGATGCACAAGGCCTAAATAGACATTACCTGGTTTATTATATTTTTTCTTAATATACTCTTTTAAAATTGTTAACATATCAGGAGTATTAGACCCATCACTCTGACTTAATATTCCTACTTTTTTCTCTACTACTAATAAGTGATTATCTTCATATAATATATTAATCATAACTTTCCCATCTTCCATAAATACCACATGGTAAAATTAGGTTGTTAGCAGTTATTTTAAGACCTATTTCATCACTACTAACAGTTCCTTTATATTTTTTATTAATAGTTGTGAGTAATAAGTTCTCTAAAGATGTTTTAGATAACCCTGTAGTATAAGAGTTAATAATAAAGAATAAAGGCTTATTACTTAATATTTCAAGGCATAAATTAACAAGAGTTGCTAAATCTTTTTCTATATCCCAAACCTCACCATTAGCACCTCTTCCATAACTAGGAGGATCCATGACTATAGCATCATACTTATTTCCACGTCTAATTTCTCTTTTTACAAACTTTACAACATCATCAACTAAATACCGGATAGGCTTATCTTTAAGACCAGATGATGCTACATTTTCTTTACAAACTTCTACCATTCCTTTAGATGAATCTACATGGGTAACAGCTGCTCCACTTGCAAGGCATGCTACTGAGGCTGCTCCTGTATAACCAAAAAGATTTAAGACTTTAATAGGTCTTTTGGCATTCTTTATTTTGTTCATCATATAGTCCCAATTAACAGCTTGTTCAGGAAATACTCCTGTATGTTTAAAACCCATTTGTTTAATATTAAGAGTTATATTTTTATAATTAATAATCCAAGTACTAGGAATCTTTCTTAAGTTTTCCCAGTGTCCTCCTCCTTTACTAGAACGATAATATATGGCATCTATTTTACCTTTATATTTCTCCTTTAGATTACCATTGTCCCAAATAACAGTAGGATCAGGTCTAAGTAAGATATATTTACCCCAACGCTCTAATTTTTCTCCATTTGAGGCATCAATTAGTTCATAATCTTTCCAATTAGTAGGGATCAACATTCTATCACTCCTTACTTACTTTTTGTACTTGCTTTTTCTATACTTTCTTTCATGTTTTTATTACCTAAGTAATGAAAATCATAAGCTTGTCTTTCTTTTAAATAGTATCTTAATCTTTTTTTAAATAACTGTTGATGATATTTTGAATCTATTGTAGAGTTTTCTCTACTTATTATATCTGTAATTAATTCTGTTACTAATTCCTTATTATCTATTTTATCTTGCTCTTCTAATTCTAATTTAGAGCTTAAAGCGAATAATTCTCTATCAACATTTATCATTGATCTTAGAACTTGATAATTCTCATTAATAGCAGAAATAATATTATTATTTAATTTTAAGTATTCTATTTCATCATGATGAACATCTACCCTTAACATTAATATTTTTTTAAAAGGTTTTGACTTTCTTCTAAACTCATATTTTGTTCATCTTCATAATTTAGACGCAAAAATTTTGACATTATGGGATGTACATAAATAACATTAGCATATTCTTTAGCGATTCTTCTTAACTTGCAGTTTATGAATTCATTTATATGTATAATTGGTACATCTGGAGCGCCACAAAGATATACTTGGGTATTACTTCCTTTACTTCTATTTTGTTCTTGAATAAATTTTAATGTTGCTTCTATACTTTTTATATCTCTTTTAATACCATAAGTAAGCAGCTGGGTAATTTTTCCATTTCTACTTACATTATCAAGATAAGATCCTGTCGCACCATTATAAATTACAATGTTAGCAAGATTTTCATTGCTCTCAAAGATAATATCTTGAATAGGATTTTCTAAAGAGTCAGAAAAGGCTAAAGGATAATATTTCTTCATTTCTCTTTTAATTAAACTATTAGTAGGCATACTAGTTTTACCTCCACTATAGTCATTAACATTCATCTTCTCTATTTCGCTTTCTGTTATATTATCTGTAACCCAGTTGAAGACGTGTTCATCATTATTATTTTGGGCTCTAGCATATTGATGAAGATCTAGATTAATATTATGTGAAGTCATTATTCTATTTAAACTTTCATTTCTTAATAGTAATGGTCTTATTGTTCTTGCCATAGAATAACCTGCAGCGATAGAATTACCAATACTGGTAATCCTAAGATTAGTAATATTATTTTCTTTACATAACAAAGCTAAGTTTATATTTTGTTTTAATTGCTCTATTATTACTTTTTTTTCATTTTCTTTCATTTTTAGAGACTCCTTTATTATTTATTATACATCATTTACTATTTATTTTCTTTAAAACTTTTACTGTACCTTGGAATAAATACTCAGCCTTACATAAATCTTCTTCCTTAAAATTAGGATTCCAATATATAGATGATGCTTCATACATTTCTTTAGTAGTTAATTCATCATTAGGAATAAAACTATCACTAGACTTAAATAACTCTCCAGTTATAGAAACTCTAAATAAAACTACTTTTCTACACTCTCTTACTTGTTCTTTCCAAAAATTTAGACTTTCTTTATCTGATAACCAAATTGAGTGTAATCTACTAGGCAAGTTAGGATTATTATCTAATCTACATTTTTCTAACATTAACTCTCTATTATAAATATTAATATTTTTTATAATTAAACTTGAACATTTTAACAGGTCTTCAATAGTATTTAAATCTACATTTTCTAAACCTACATCATCTATGTATTCATCTATTACTCTATCTAGAGAAAATATACCATTTTTACATTTAACACCAGTGGTAAATTTATCAACAATACTACCATAATAAGAGTTAAAGTTATTATCTACTATAATTTCATTCCCTTCTTGCCATATATCATCATAAAATCATAGTTTGTGATAATGATACATAATTTTATCTTTTACTTCCATAGTATCCCCCTCATTTTTGGTTATATTATACTACATATGAAATAGTTTGGCAAAGAAAAACGAACTATAAAAGTTCGAGATTAACAATAAATATGGTGCCTGTATCCGGACTTGAACCGGAACTCTATTGCTAGAAGTAGATTTTGAGTCTACCGCGTCTACCAATTCCGCCATACAGGCATAAATAAATTATAACACAAAAATATTAAATATTGTTAAAAAATATGATAAAATTGAATTAAATTGTATGTGGAGGGATAATGATGTTTATAAGAAAAATAGACGAACTTGATCCATTTATACCAGGATTAGTTATTAAACCAGATGGAAGTATTATAACAATGGAAAATGAAAACCATGCTACATTTTTCCAAAATATAATAGGAAATGAATATAGAAAAATGGGCTTTAATGTTAGAAGTTTGATTGGCCAAAATAATTTAGAAGTTCTAATGATGCTCTTACTAGATCAATTAAATATTCTTCCCTATCAAGGTTGTGAATCAAAAACAAGAATTTATAACGAGGGTATTTTATACATTAATGAATTAGATGATTTAACTAATGAACAACTATTAAGTATTATAAATATATAT
>CAMMBX010000101.1 GCA_946494345.1 uncultured Mycoplasmatota bacterium
TAGTCTTATATTATTTATTACAACCTTATAATATTGGCATGGAAATGAAAAGTACAACTTATACAATTGCTAGCCTAATAACTTACTGGGCCTGTTATTATATCTCAAGAATAGAAGTGTCTACCTTTATCTTTGGAATTATCATGATAATCTTTGTCATACTTTATTCTGTGATATCACTATTCTTAATATATAACTATGCTCCTAAAACTTTTAAATTAAAGAATTAATACCAATAAATTTGGTATTTTTCTATTGACATTAACATACATTTATTGTATAACTGTATTAAGTGAGTAATACAAAAGAGGTGATAATTATAAGTTATGTTTTTGATAATGATAAACCCATCTATTTACAACTAGAAGAGATAATTAAAAAAGAAATATTTAAAGGAGAGTTACTTCCAAGTAGTAAAATACCATCTGTTCGTGACTTTGCCTTAAAATATCAAGTAAATCCTAATACAATGCAGAAAGCTTTACAAGGATTAGAAGAAGAGGGATTTATTTATACAGTTAGAACTAGTGGTAAATATGTTACTGAAGATAGGGATTTTATCTTAAAAGAAAAAAGATTAGTTGCTAAAACTCTATATCAAGATTTTATTAATAATTTAAAATCTTTAGGATATAGTGATACTGATATTAAGAAAATATTAAAGGAGAGTGAAATTTAATGGCTTTATTAGAAGTTAGTCATATAACTAAAAGTTATGGTAATAACAAAGTCTTAGATGATGTTACTTTTAGTATTCCTAAAGGTAAGATAGTAGGACTTTTAGGACCAAATGGAAGTGGTAAGACAACCCTTATTAAATTAATAAATGATTTATTAAAAGAAGATTCTGGTACTATTAAAGTAAATGGCTTAGACCTTGGAGTGGAAACTAAAAAAATAATCTCTTACTTGCCTGATAAAAACTATCTAAATAATAATATGACAGTATTAGAGTTACTTAACTATTTTAAAGACTTTTATGAAGATTTTAGAATAGATAAAGCGAAAGAGTTAATAGGTAAGTTAGACCTTGATTTAAATCAAAAACTAAAGACAATGTCTAAAGGTACTAAAGAAAAAGTACAATTAATTCTTGTTATGAGTAGAAAAGCGAAACTATATATTTTAGATGAACCTATTGGAGGGATTGACCCAGCGGCTAGAGACTATATCATTAATACAATATTAACTAATTTTAGTGATGATGCTTCATTACTTATTTCAACTCACTTAATTAGTGATTTAGAGAAAGTCTTAGATGAAGTAATATTCTTAAAAAATGGTAAAGTAGTAAGAAGTGGTAGTACAGATGAGATTAGGAAAGAGACAAAATTATCTATTAATGATTTATTTAGGGAGGAATTTAAATGTTAGGTAAACTATTAAAATATGATTTTAAAAATCTTTATAAGACTTTACTACCACTTTACTTAATTACAGTTGTTATTACTATATTAACAGTTATTCTTAATAATTTAAGTGATACTTCTAATTTATTTTCAACGTTAAATGCTCTTATGATATTAAGTTATGTTGTAATATTAATGGTATTATCAGTAGGAACATTCTTCTTAAGTATTAGAGATTTCTATTTAGATTTTGCAACTGAACGAGGCTATTTAATTAATACTTTGCCAGTTAAGAAAAGTACTATTATAACATCTAAATTTATAACAGGTGTAACTACTATGATTACAAGTCTTGTTGTTATGTTTATATCTATTTTAATATTAGTAATAGGTAATGGAGAGTGGAGTAGTTTTGCAAATGGTGTAGTTAACTTCTTTAAAGATATACCAACTGATGCAGTGGTTATGTTAATACTTATCTCAGTTCTTATGATAGTAGCTTATATCTCAGGACTTGCTGTGTGTTTCTTATCTATCGCTTTAGGACAATTAAAAAATACTAATAAATTAGGATTTAGTTTCATTACCTACATCATTCTTTATGTTATCTATGAGATGTACTTTACCTTCGCTCTTACCTTTGTTGGAATGGTTAGTCCTGATTTTGTAAGAAGTTTAGATAATGAAATAGGTGCAATAGCATCAGTTAATATCTTATTTGGAATACTAATTGGACTTGTAATTATTATTACAGCGATAATGGTACCTATAACTAATTACATTCTTAAAAATAAACTTAACTTAGAGTAGTGAATATACCAATCACTACTTTTCTTTTATCTTAAATTTATGTATAATAAGTATGGAAAGAGGGACTAATATGTATTTATTTATCGAATATCCAAAATGTAGTACTTGTAAGAAAGCTAAAAAGTTTTTAGATGATAATAATATTAAGTATACTGATAGAAATATCGTAACAGATAATCCTACTAAAGAAGAGTTAGAAAAATTTCTTAAAATCAGTGGTAAAGATATAAAAAGCTTCTTTAATACTAGTGGTAATCTATATAAGGAGTTACACTTAAAATATAAATTACCTAACATGACTCTTGATGAGAAATTAGATTTACTTTCTAGTAATGGCATGCTTGTTAAAAGGCCTGTTTTAGTTGGAGATAATTTTGTATTAAACGGTTTTAAAGAAGCTGAATGGAAAGAAGTATTACTTAATAGATAAATTATAAAGGAGGGGGATTAATATGACATTTAATAAAGCCTTAAGTGTTTTAGGAATAGATAACACTTATACTAAAAGTAGTTTAAAAAATGCTTATAAAAAGCTAAAAGAGAAATATGAACAAGACATGCAATATTATTTTAGATTTAAAGAAGATAAGTATAAAAGTGCAGAAAATAAGTTAGAAGAACTTGAAATAGCCTATAAAACCTTAAAAGAAGTAATTACTAATAATAACAGTATTGATGAAAGTAGCATTATTAATATTCATGAAGAAGCTAAAACACATCTTTTAGAAGAGTATAAAATATATTTAAAAAAATATACAATAAAAAATTCTAAAACTCTAACCGATAAAGATTATGAATACTTGATAGAATATGATAAAGAAATAAAATCAGTTATTAAAACATTTCTATCACAAGAATATAATACAATCGCCGAAATTGATAATGCTGCTTTAAATAGTTTAAATGCTATAAAGCGTATATTTAAACAACTAGAACTTGATTTTTATCAAATAAGACATGTTGATAGAAGTGAAATTACTGAGACAATAAACTATAATTGTAGTCTTAATGAGTTTTATAATCAATTACTAAAGTTAAAAGATAAATATAGTTATGAAACTAAACTTTATGAAAGAGTAGAAGCAGTAGATAATTTTAGAGCCTGGTCTTGTGACTGTGATTATAATGCTGTTGCAAAAGCTGAAATCGCCCTATTAAAAGAAAAAACTTATAATTTTTTGGTTAATCTACTAGAAGGACATAGAATAATAACTGAAAACGATGAAGAACATATAAGAGAATATCTTAATGATTTACGTAAGGACATTGAAAGAGCTTATGATGCTTGTATTAATTTACATACTAAAATTATAACCTTAGAGATTTTAGCAAAAGATGCTGAGGTTAGGGAAGAATATAAAAAATTAAGAGATAATTTTAATAGAGGGCAATTAATAGAAAAAACTATGAATGAAATAGAGTCTTTTAAATTATTTGCCATAACAAAAGATGAAAAATATAAAATAAAAGATGAACCTTTAGAAGAAGATAATGACTCTAAAAATGATAATCTACCAGTTTTAATTAGCACTGCTAAAGAGATATTAAAACTTAAAGCTAAAAGTAATGATCCCAATGATAAAAAAACAAATTCTATCCGCATAAAAATAAAAAAGAAATTATAAAAAGAGTACAAAATAGTATTCTTTTTCGTCTATAAGGAAAGTGCGTTTTTTGAAAGAAATCGAAATTATGTATTGACGAACGTATATTTTACATAGTAAACTTAAGTTATTAAGTTACAAGAAAGAGGGTTCGTCATATGAAAATATATAGAGCATATAAATTTAGATTATATCCAACAGAAAAACAAAAAATATTAATCCATAAGACTTTTGGATGTAGTAGATTTGTCTATAATTA
>CAMMBX010000102.1 GCA_946494345.1 uncultured Mycoplasmatota bacterium
ATAATTATAAAAGCATATAACATCATATTAAAGCCAAAGTAAACTCCGCCGATTAGAACAACGATAAAGTTTATAACCATTGTGGTTTTAGCAAGGGAAATATGAAAGTATTTATAGGCTATTTGACTGATTATATTTAGTCCACCATTACTAAAACCTACTTTATACATGAGACCATTAGTTATTCCTAGAAGTATTCCTATTAAAATACTCATTAATATTAAGTCACTGGTATCTATTACAATATATCTTGCTAGTGGTTCTGTTAAAGAGACAAATAAAGGATAAACTAAAGTCGCTACTAAAGAACCTCCTGTTTGGTCTAGACCTAGAAATAGATAACTAATACCTAATAAAAGAATGGAACCTATTAATATGATTAGTGATGGAGAAATATCAAAGATATGATTTATAATGATTGCAACTCCATTCATTCCTCCTGTTACTAAGTCAGTTGGGTATAATAAAAGATTAAATACTAAAGACGAGATAAAAAGACTAAATATTAAAACTCCATATCTATACCATAGTTTAGTCTTATCTATTTTTAACACTACTAAGCACCACCTTTTACTTCATAGGAGTCCATTGCAACAAAGAAAGCATCTTTATCAATATTATGGATTCCTTCTTTTAATTTATAATACTCTCTTGTAGGTACAACACTCATTAGAACTGTTTGATTTTCACTATTATATCCGCCTCTCGCTTTAAACTCAGTAACACCATGTTTAAGTTCATTAATAACAAAGTCTTTAACTTCTTTTTCTTTACTAGTAATGATATAGAAAGCTTTAGAATCAGATATACCTAAGACAACTTTATCTGTTATAGTAGAGATTAAATAAAGAATTATTAGGGAATACATTAGATGATTAAAGCCAAAGACAAAGGCTCCTATAACAATAATTGTGCCATCAATAAAGAACATACTATTACCTAGACTCATTTTAAATATTTTAGATATTATCATATTTAAGATATCAGTTCCCCCGGTTGAATATCCGGCTCTAAATATTAAACCTGCTCCTAGTCCTTGTAAAGCTCCACCAAAGACGGCTATTAGGATCATTTCACTTTCTTTAAAACTTATATAAGTAGATAAATGTTCTGTTAAACTTACAAAGACTGGGAAAAGAATAGAGCCTAATATTGTCGCTTTAGTTTTTTCTTTTCCTAAGACTAGGAATGATAAAATGATTAAGAAAACGTTAGCGATAGAGATAATTGTTGAAGGGTTAAGTCCAAAGAAATGTTTTAATATTAAAGAAAAGCCACTTACTCCTCCTGCTACTAAGTTATTAGGAGACATGAAAAGATTAAAGGCTAATGCTACTAGGAAACAGCCTATAATGAATTCTATTAACTCTTTAATTTTAATCTTATGCTTTATCGCTTCTTTCATTTAGTCCTCCTTTTAGACTACTTTCAATAAAATCATCTATCTCTCCATCTAAGACTCCTTTGGTATCACTAGTTTCATAACCTGTACGATGGTCTTTAACTAGAGAATAAGGATGTAAAATGTAACTTCTTATTTGACTACCAAAGTCAATATTTGATTGAATACCTTTTTCTTTAGCAAGTTCTTGTTCTTTTTTTTGTTCTTCTAATACATATAATTTGCTTTTTAAGACTTGTAAAGCAGTCTCTTTATTTTGAATTTGACTTCTTTCATTTTGACAAGTTACAACTATTTTAGTAGGTAGATGGGTAATACGAACAGCACTATCGGTAGTGTTTACTCCTTGACCTCCGGCTCCTGTTGAACGATAGACATCTATTTTTAAATCTTTTTCATTTATATCTATTTTAATATCTCTAGATATTTCTGGAGTTACATCAATACTTGCAAAGGAAGTATGACGACGATTAGATGAATCAAATGGTGATAATCTAACTAGACGATGAACACCTTTTTCATTTTTTAAATAACCATAAGCATAGTCTCCTTTTACTTTAAAAGAAACACTTTTAATTCCTGCTTCTTCTCCTGGTTGATAGTCAAGTAATTCTATCTTAAAGTTCTTTTTCTCACAGTACCTTGTATACATTCTATAAAGCATATTAGCCCAGTCACATGACTCAGTTCCTCCCGCTCCTGGATGTATTTCAACGATACAGTTATTTTTATCATATGGTTTATTAAAGAGTAGATAGATGCTTAAACTCTTTAAATCTTTTTTCATTGTTTTATTATCAGCTTCTAGAGTTTCTAATAAATCTTTATCACTTTCTTCATCTAACATTTCTAGTAATTCTATAGAGTCAAATATCTTTTTCTTTAAATCGATTAACTTAGATGTACTTTCTTTTAGACTCTTTAGTTCATTAATTACAGTTTCGGCTTTACTGGTATCATTCCAAAAACCTTCTTTAGTTGTTTCTTTTTCTAACTCCTCTTGTTTTTTTAGTTTATTATCAGTGTCAAAGTGACCTCCATAAACTTAGTATTTCTTCTTTTTCACTTTTTAATTCTCTTAATAGTTCAAATTTACTCATCTTTACCAACTCTCTTTATTAGTATTATACAAGATATTTATTTTTATAACAAAATATTTTTGTATATTTTTTTAATTTATGCATATAGTATTAATGAGGAAGGTTCACTGATAAGTGTGAAGATCCTCATATATATAGATTGAACTGTTAGATTTTTTCTAGCAGTTCTTTTTTTTATAATTAAAAAGGCTCGCATTGAGTCTTTTATAAATTCTTAAAATAATCAACTATTTCAGATACCTTGGCTGTGTCAGTAGAATTGTCTTTTATATCTTCAATAGAATAGTTTTCTCCATCAAATTTATTTCCTAATATAATCATTTTAGGAGTACCAAGTACATATACATCATTAATTCTATTACCAATTGTTAGATTTTCTCTATCGTCAATAATAGCATTAATGTTATTATCTGTTAATTCTTTATAAAGTTTTTCTGCTTTATCTTTATTGTTTTCATTATAGATAATTTGTACTTTATAAGGAGCGATTTTATATGGTAGAGCGAAACCTTTAACTTTATCATCTTTTCTAATAACATTATTTTCTATTATACAGGCGATTATTCTACCTAGTCCTATTCCATAACATCCCATATAATAAGGTTTGTTATTACCATTTTCATCAGTATAGAATAACTTCATACTTTCTGAATATTTTGTTCCTAACTGGAAGTTATTACCTAATTCCACTGCTTGATATTCTTTTAATTTGCTACTATCAGTAATATTTAATTGTTTTAAGTATTCATCTTTATTATCAAACTCTAATACTTCTTTATTAATACCTATATTTTGTTCTTCATCATATAGGACAGTATCTTCACCAAGTTTAGTTGCTGCTTGAAACTCTTCGGCTACACTTCCTCCTATTACACCATTATCACTTACTGTAGGCATTACTTTGATACCTAGCCTTTTAAAGATGTTTAGATATGCTTCATGCATTAGGTCATATGTTTTTTTCATATCTTCTTCATTCTTATCAAAAGAATAAGCATCCATCATGACAAAAGTTCTTGGTCTAAATAGATATCCTCTTGTTCTTATTTCTTTTCTAAATTTCTCTCCTATTTGATAATATATAGCAGGTAAGTTCTTATATGAAGGAAGTCTATTGGCACCAAATAAGGTTGCACACTCTTCTGCAGTTGGGGCAAGTCCATATTCTCCTAGATTATTATCTAAGGTGAACATAATATCTCCTTCTTTTGTGTACATATCCCATCTATTAGATTGTTCCCATATTTTCTTTGGTTGTAGTTTTGGAAACTCTACTTGAACACAACCTACTTTATCTAATTCTTCAATAATAATATTTTCAACAATTCTCTCTAATTTAGTCCAAAGATTTCCATAGCCATAAATACCACTTTCATATTGATAAAGTTCTCCTAATTTCATTAAGATATCTTGGCCTGAATAGTTCTTATCAATATCATTTAAGTTAATCTTTTTAATATTTAATCTACTAAGTCTCATAATAATTCCTCTTTTCTTTAATGATATTATATG
>CAMMBX010000103.1 GCA_946494345.1 uncultured Mycoplasmatota bacterium
AATAAATATTTATTTACTAAGAATATTTTTTCTCTTGCCCAAAATATTTCTATTGCTTTTAATAAAAATAAAGATTATCATAAAACAGAGATAGCCTTGAAAGAAAATAAATATGTTATAATTAATGAAAAGGGTGATATAGAGTGATATATTTTGATAATGCTGCAACAACAAAAGTAAATGATGAAGTTTTAAATACATTTGTAAAAGTTTCTAAAGAGTATATTGGTAATCCAAATTCTATTCATAAACTAGGTTTTGAAAGTAGAAAACTAATGAATGCTAGTGTTAAACAAGTAGCAAGCCTTTTAAAAGTAAAAGAAGATGAAGTAATATTTACAAGTAGTAGTAGTGAATCTAATAATTTAGCAATTAAAGGAGTATTAGATGCTTATCCAAATAGGAAAAGAATTATACTAACTACTATTTTAGAGCATCCCTCTATTACTAATACTTTAAATAGTTTAAAAGATGTAGAAGTTATTAATTTAAAATTAGATGCCAATTATCATATAGATCTTAATGACTTAAAAGAGAAGTTAAGACTAGACCCAGTACTTGTTTCTATTCACCATGTTAATAGTGAATTAGGAATTATAGAAGATATAGATACTATAGGTAAAATAATTAAGGATGAGAGTAAGGCTATCTTTCATGTTGATGGTACTCAGAGTCTTACGAAAATAGATGTAGATTTAACTAATGTAGATTTATTTTCGGCATCAGCACATAAGTTTAATGGTCTTAAAGGAATAGCTTTATTAATAAAAAAAGAGAAGATTAACTTATCTCCATTAATTAACGGAGGAGAAAGTCAAACAATATATAGAGCAGGAACTCCTGCCTTACCTCTAATTGCCTCTTTTGCTAAAGCTCTACGTTTAGCCTTAGAAGACCAACCTAAAGCTTATCTAAAAGTAAAAGAGATTAATAACTATTTAAGAGATGAGTTAAGTAAGATAGATAATATTACTATAAACTCTAAAATAGATTCCTCTCCTTATATCCTAAACTTTAGTGTTAAAGGTATTAAACCAGAGACAATGATACATAAATTAGAATCAAAAGATGTCTATTTATCTACTAAAACAGCTTGTTCTTCTAAAGAAGATTACTCTAAAAGTATTTATCTATTAACTAAAGATAAAGAGATATCTAAAACATCATTAAGACTTTCTTTATCTAAAGATAATACTTTAGAAGAAGCGAAAGAGTTTATAAAGATATTAAAAGATAATCTGTAAAGGAGGCTTATGACTACAGAATTAATAGAAGAAACTGAAATTAATAATATTTATGCTAATATTAAAGAACTTGTAATTAATGCAAGAAATAAAGTATATACTACTGTTAATGTAGAGATGCTTAATTTATATTGGAATATTGGTAAGATTATTATGGATATTCAAAAAGGAGATAAAAGAGCATCCTATGGAGATGCCATTTTAGATAAATTATCTAAAAAATTAACTGATGAATTTGGTAAAGGATTTTCATCAAGAAATTTAAGAACTATGAGAAAATTCTATTTAACATATCCAATTTGGAAGACAGTGTCTGCCAAATTGAGTTGGTCACATTATTTAGAATTAATTAAAATTGACGAAGAGGCAAAGCGAAGCTTTTATCTAAATGAATGTATTAATTCAAGATGGAGTGTTAGAGAACTACAAAGACAAATAAATTCTCTATTATATGAAAGATTACTTTTATCATCTGATAAAAGTAAGAAAAAAGAATTAATAGAAAAAGGTCAAGTACTAAAAGAAAGTAAAGATTTAATAAAAGACCCTTTTGTTTTAGAGTTTCTTGATATCAAAGAAAATACTGATTATTTAGAATCTGATTTAGAGAAGAATATCTTAGAGCATTTAAAGGAATTTCTATTAGAATTAGGAAAAGGTTTTATGTTTGTGGGAAGAGAGGTTAGAATAACTCTAGGAGAAGAACACTTTTACCCTGATTTAGTGTTTTACAATAGACTTTTAAAATGTTTTGTCATAATAGATTTAAAAATAGGTAAAGTAACTCATCAAGATATAGGGCAAATGCAAATGTATGTAAATTATTATGACAGAGATGTTAAAAGTAAAGATGAAAATAAAACTATAGGGATTTTACTTAGTACAGATAAGAATAAAACTATAGTTAACTATACACTTCCTGAAGATAATGAAACAATATTTTCTACAGAGTATAAATTACATATGCCTACAGAACAAGAATTAATAGACGCAGTGGAAGAAGAAAAGAGAAATATTGAATTATTAAAATAGATATTAAATTAAGGTCATTACGAAAAACGTGCAAAATGTATAAAAATTCGTAATGAATATGTAGAAAGGAAAAGTTTATGGAAAAAGTAATATTAATTAAATATGGAGAATTAACTACTAAAAAAGGTAATCGTAATTTTTTTGTTAAAACATTAACAAAAAATATTGAAAACAAATTAAAAAATTTTAATGTTGAAATTGAAAAAGATTTATCTAGAATGTATATTCATTATAATGAATTAGATGAAGAATCTATTATTAATAAAATTCATCAAATATTTGGTATTCATAAATACCATATTGCCTATGTTACTAATAGTGATATGGACTCTATTAAGAATGAATTAATTAAAACAATTAAATTACAAAACTTTAAAACTTTTAAAGTTGAAACTAAAAGAAGTGATAAAACATTTCCTAAAACAAGTATGGAAATATCGAGATTACTTGGTGGTATAGTTTTAAAAAATAAGGATAATATTAAAGTAGATGTTAATAATCCAGAAGTTATTATTCATGTAGAAATAAGAGAAAAAAATACTTATATCTATTATAATGAATTTAATGGACTTGGTGGATATCCAAGTGGAATCCAAGGAAAAGGATTATTAATGTTAAGTGGAGGAATAGACTCTCCAGTTGCAGGATTTCTTGCCATGAAGCGAGGAATAAAAGTAGATGCAGTATACTTTGAAGCGATTCCTCATACTAGTTTAGAGGCAAGAGAAAAAGTAATAACTTTAGTAAATAAGTTAAAAGTTTATACTAATGATATAAATCTCTATATAGTTCCTTTTACTAAAATACAAGAAGAAATCTATAAGAGTGTATCACCTAATTATGTTATTACTATTATGAGAAGAATGATGTATAGAATAATGGAAGCTTTATGTGAAAAAAATAAAGCAAAAGTAATAATTAATGGCGAATCTATTGGACAAGTAGCTTCCCAAACACTAAACAGTATGTATGTAATAAATAATGTTACTAATATACCTGTAATAAGACCAGTAGCATGCCTAGATAAATTAGAAATAATAGATATTGCTAAAAAAATAGATACTTATAATACAAGTATTTTACCTTATGAAGATTGTTGTACCGTTTTTGTTCCTAAACATCCTATTATTAATCCAACCTTAGAAGAGACACTAAAAGAAGAAGCAAAAATAGACTATGAAAAGATTTTACAAGAGACAATAGATAATACTTTTATTTATAAAGAAGAAAAAAATTACGAAAATATTCTTTAGGTAAAAATTACCAGCAAAAAAAATGTATGAAATTTAAAAAAATTCACATTCTACTAGTGTAGGAGGTGAAACAAATGAACAACAATATGAACACTGGTTCAATGAAGATGAGAGTTCCTGGTGCTAAACAAGCTATCGATAAAATGAAATATGAAATAGCTAACGAATTTGGTGTTAATTTAGGACCAGAAGCTACTAGCCGTGCTAACGGTTCAGTTGGTGGTGAAATCACTAGACGTTTAGTACAAAATGGATTAAATCAAGTTAGTGGAAGTTATACTAATAAATAAGTAATATAACTTACTCGATAGGCTTATTAAGCCTATCTTTTTAGTTACTAAAATATAGATGTAAAATTATAAATAACGTAAAAATAAAAAAACAAATAAAACACTAGATTACTTTAACATTATTTGCTATACTATAACTAAAGATAAGGTGTTGATTAAAGTGAAGAGATTTAATAATAGAA
>CAMMBX010000104.1 GCA_946494345.1 uncultured Mycoplasmatota bacterium
CATTTAAAATTAAATCATCTATATCACAACTCCCTGATAAGGTTATAAATTGAAGTAGTTCAATTCCTAAAACAAATAAAATAATAGTTATTAAAAATACTTTAAACTTATTCTGTTTTTTAAAGAGTAATGGTAAAAAGAAAGCCATAGGTATACAAGCGACAATATTTCCTAAGAGATTATACATAATAGTACTAGTATCATATAAACTATCAAAAGCATTTATATAACTTGTAATGGTTGCAAAAGGAATAATATTAAATCTATCTTTTAAATAACTATTTAAAGTTTCACTTGACCAAGAAATATTAAAAAAGCCTGTTCTTCCAAAATACTCATCAAATAATGTTAAAGTAAAGAATAGAAGTAAATATAGAATAAAGAATATCCATAAATTTACTTTCATTGGTTTATTATCATTTCTATATTTAGATAAATAAAAACCTCCAAAATATAAAAATATACAACTTATAATTAATAATAGTAATCTAAAAATTGCTGTCATACTTATTATCTTTGTTAAATCAAATAATAAATATGATCCAATTATTATAATAGAAAACAAATAAAATAAGATCGAAAGTATTAATAAGATTTTTTTATTATTCATCATTAATCTCCTTTTAACTAATTATATCAGTATAATCTATAATATATTTTATAAAATATACTCTTTAACTTCACAGTTATTTAATCCTAAATTAAGAAATTTTCCATCATTAATTCCATTGAAATAGCCATAGAAAGCTTTTGATACTCCACTATGGGCGACGATTATAACACTTTCATAATCTTTTGTTTTTAAATCCTCTAAAAAATCTTTTACTCTATTAAAGAATTCTCTAATATTTTCAGAAGTACCATACTGAATTTTAGAATAATAATTCCAATATTCTTCTCTATTTGTAACTTCTAAAGGTTTACCTGATAAACTACCTGGATCTCGTTCCCTTAATCTTTCATCAATAATAATTTCTTTATTAGCACTGTTTATGATATTAGCAGTATGTATAGCTCTTTTTAATGGTGAAGAAATAATAATATCATACGAAATATTAGAAATGTTTTCTTTTAATTCATAAGCTTCACTTATACCTGTTTCGTTTAAATCTTCATCTTCTCTAGAGTATATTCTTTTTAAATTATGATTTACTAGTCCGTGCCTAACTAAATATATTTTCAATATAATCACTTTCTTTCTATTAAAATTATAATAAAAAAATAGAACTCTTAAAAGCCCTATTTTAACTCAAAAAGCCAAGTTATCGACTAATTTTGAGTACTAATATGCTAAAAGTGGTCGATAACCAGCTTAAAACAATACTTTTTCACTCTTATATTGTTTAATTATTACTACTAAGACTACAGTAATAATGACAATTGTTGATAGACTCATTAATAAAATATTAACAATATCTATATTACCTACAACTATATCTTGAAATAATAGAGTAAAGTTTAAGAAAGGTACTAGTGATAAAAGTGGTGATGAACTAATACCTGCCATAAAGGCAATCATACCTGGAAAGAAAGATATAAATGTTAAAGGAGTTAGAGCACTTTGTGCTTCTTTAAAGGTTTTAGATTTACTAGCAATAGCAATACAAAGACCACTTATTAATAAAGAGTAAGCAATTATTACAACTATTGCAAAGATTAGACTACTAGGAGATAACATTAAATTAGTATCTTTATATATTTCAAAACTACTATTAGCATACACTAACGAAACAAGCATTAAGATTAAACTAATAACTCCTGTAATAATTGATGATAAAGAGACACTTAAGAACTTACCAACAATAATATCTTTACTCTTAATTGGAAAAGTAAGTAATGTTTCAAGTGTTCCTCTTTCTTTTTCTCCTGCTGTCGTATCAGTAGCAGGATAAGTTGCAGATATTGTAATAGCCATAATTATAAATAGAAAGCCATAATTTACAATATAATTACCATAAAAGTTTTCTGTCTCAGTTATATCCTTATTAACAGTAATAATATTAGTAACATCAGTAGGATTTATATTATTACTTGCTAAATAATTAGTTTGTAATGCTTCTTTATAAGTAGCAAAGTAAGTGTCCATTAAACTAGTAGCATATGTACTAGTCTCATTATCTTCACCATTAATAGTATAAGTACTACCATCTTTTGTAATATATAAATCTATACTACCATCACTATATTTATTTTCTAACTCTTCTGTTGTCCCATTAATAACTTCTATATCTAAATTTTCTGCAATATCTTTTTCCATATCACTTAACTCATAATTAAAACCAATTTTATTATAATCAGTTATAGGCTTATTAACTTCTGATTCAAATAAAGCAGACATTCCTATTACTAAAGCAGGTATTAAAATAGGAATAATTAACATCATCGCAAGAGACTTCTTATCACGAAACATCTCTCTTAATTCTTTCTTTAAAATATTACCTAAATTACTCATTAGATGCACCTCCTATTAAAGTAAAGAAAGCATCTCTTAAATTAGTAGTTTTAGTAGATTTTTTTATTTCACTAGGAGTACCTTCTTTAATTACAATACCTTTATTAATCATAATAACATTATCACAAATATTTTCAGCTTCTTCCATATAGTGAGTAGAATATAAAATTATTTTACCACGTTTCTTTTCTTCTTTAATAAAGTCTAAAATAATTTGACTAGAAATAATATCAAGACCACTAGTCGCTTCATCTAAAATATAGTATTTAGGATCATGAACTAAGCATCTTGCAATATTAACTCTTTGAGTTTGTCCTGTTGATAAGTTTTCAATCCTGTTATATAGGAAACTATCCATATTTAACTTCTTAGATATTTCTTTTATTCTATTTTCTAATTTACTTTCCTCTACTCCATAAATATTTCCACACATTTTTAATAATTCATAACAAGATAAAGTATTATATAGTTTAGTATTACCAGATAAATAAGCGATATTTTTCTTAATTTCTATCTCATTATGAAGATAATCTAATTTTCCAAAAGAAATAGTTCCACTAGTAGGTTCAAGAATTCCTGCAATCATCCTAAGTAACGTTGTCTTTCCTGCACCATTTGGTCCCAATATTCCAATGATTTCTCCATCTTTAGCTTTAAAACTAATACCATTATCAGCATAAAACTCTTCTTTTTTTCGTTTAGCATTATACTTAACGAACTTCTTCTTTAAGTCTTTAACTTCTAACATATTTTACCTCCTTGAATTTTTAATACTTTTAATTAAATATTTACAACTTTCCGTAACTAATTCTGAATTAATTGCCTCATCATATTTGAAAAAATGATAATCAATACACTTATCCTTTTCCATTATTTTAAAATTTCCATCAATATATTTAACAAAATAAATTACAAAAATCCAATTAATGTCATTTTTGTAGCAATGATAAATTCCTATAGAATCACTAAAGGCTAAATTAATTTCATCACCGGCTTCTTCTTTAATTTCACGCTTAATCGCTGATAAAAAGTTCACATCTCCTGATTCTACTTTACCACCTATATCTTTATAAAGGCCATTTTCATCACGCGATTTTACTCCTCTTTGTTGTAGTAAAATTTCTCCATCTTTGTTTTCGATATGGGCAATTACACCTATCTTTTGATTAGGATAATTAAATTTTTTTAAATCCTCAAAAGAAGCCTCATGATCCAAACTATAAAAATGCATACTATCACCTTCCAAGCAAAATTATAGCATAGGAGAAATACCTAGACAATATAAAAAGAAAAATATTGTACTCTTCTAATTATATCAAAACATATAAAACAAATTTTCTATTAAAAAATGTATCTTGTTCGATTGATTATATATATCATATGTGGTAGTATATCTGTTAGGAAAACTTAGTAATGGGTGTTTGCCTCTTTCTATATCTCTTGATTTCAGGGGGTTAGAAAGGG
>CAMMBX010000105.1 GCA_946494345.1 uncultured Mycoplasmatota bacterium
CAAAAAAAAGAGACTGTAAAGAAATCAATTACTTAATTTCCCGACAGCCCCTTTTTTATGTTTCTTCTCCTGTATCATCGCTAGGAGGCGTACCAGTAACTGTTACTATAATATTTCCAGTTTCTTTAGTTTCTCCATCATAAGTAAACCGATATTTTAAGGTATAGGTATTAGGTGTTGAAATTACACCTGATGATGTGTCAACATTTGGAGATATACTTGCTAATGACCAGCCACTTGTTTTGCTAGTTACATCGGTTGAACCATTAAATACAGTTACATAATTTGTTATATCATTAATATTAAAGGTTTCTACATTAATAGTACTTGCTTTAATACTTAAGTTGGCACTTTCTTTTTCTAGGGTATATGTAGCAGCTGCACTGTTTAGGCCATCATATTTTTTAAAGGTTGCAACTACTCTATAAGTACCATAAGGATTACTTGGATTATTAACAGTGTAACTTGTATTAGTTGTAAATCCTAATAAAGTGTTATTAAAGTAAACATTATATCCAAAATCTCCATATGATGAATCTGTACTACCTGGATTAACTGCATTCCAAGTTAGGAGAACATTTCCATTTGAATAAGTAGCAGTTAAACCTGTTGGTGTCGCTAGATTACTTGTTTCAGCACTACCTTTAGGTTCATGATCTTTTTTAAAGTATTCATATAAAATACTTCCTGAATATCCTGTTCCAGCAATTTTTGCTGTAGAACTTCCTGCTACTAGAGGTACTCTTACAACACTATCAGGCATTTTGAATTCTTCTTTATTATCTTCAAACACTTCATTAGCGATGGCTGTAAATAATTTATCACGTTGAATTGTTCCTGATAAGTTATGAAAATAGTATCCTTGAGCTACTGATTCAGGGTTTGTATCTTTGTAGCCATACCACATAGCAATAGTTGTTTTAGTAGTGTATCCGATAACCCAAGAATCTCTAATGGCATCATCGGCCATACCTAATTGCTTACGATAGTTTTCATCAAAGTTAGTAGTACCTGTTTTCATAGCAACTCTATCCATGGCACCACCACCAGTTATACTTGTGTCATCTAAAAT
The DNA here is from genome assembly GCA_946494345.1 of uncultured Mycoplasmatota bacterium. GTDB lineage: Bacteria > Bacillota_I > Bacilli_A > RF39 > UBA660 > Onthousia. The sequence continues at coordinate 1,073 of CAMMBX010000105.1, forward strand.
ACTTGTAATCATATAAGCAGTAGAGTCTTCCATGGCTTTAGTTTTTTCACTTTCATGAGTGTATTCTTCACCAGAGGCATTAATAATAACTTTACTAACAGCATATGGTTCATTATAATATCCTCCATTAGAGAACGCAGAGTAGGCAGCGGCCATTTGTAATGGATTAACACCATCAAAGGCTCCTAAAGCATGAGCTTCATGAATTTTACCATTTTCTATTTCTGGTTCGATTCCTAGTTTTTGAACAAACTCTATTATCTTAGAATTATCTACTTGTTGGAAAGCTTTTAATGCTGGTATATTTCTTGATAGTGATAAAGCTCTTCTTGTAGTCATGTTACCCATAAATTTACCATCCCAGTTGTTTATTTCTTGACCAGTACTGTATGAATAAGGTTCATCAACAAACATTTTATAATTATCATTGCCATCATTATATCCAAAGGTAGAGGCATTATTGTATTCGATTAATGGTCCATAATCAAATAATGGTTTAGCAGTAGAACCAGGTTGTCTTACCATATCAGTTGCATAGTTAAATTGGTTAACACCTGTTTTATTTCTACCGGCACCAATTGCTTGAATCTTCCCTGTTTCACTATCCAATACTGCAACACCACTTTGAATGACGTCATTGATCCAAGTATAACTTTCACCATTCATAACGCGGTTTAAACCATCTTGTTTATCTCTATCAAGGTTAGTATATATTTGCATTGAGTATGTATAAGGATTTTCTCCAATTTTTTCTTCAACTTCAGCGACAACTGTGTCAATATATCCTTGATATTCGCTATTACCGCTTGTATCAGCTTCGGCATTATAATTAACAAGGCTTTCAATACTAATATTACTTGCCATATCTCTTTCTTCTTCAGTAATGTAACCATGACGTTCCATTAAATATAGAACAGTATCACGTCTTTTTGTAACGGCTTCTATATTATCTTCATTAGTAGGTCTATAAGCATTAGGTGCTTGGAACATACCAGCGATAATACTTGCTTCTGCTAAGTTTAAGTCTCCTACATCTTTATTAAAGTAAACTCTTGCTGCTTGGCTAACTCCATAGACATTACCACCTAAGTTATGGTTATTAACATAAAATTCTATTATTTGCTCTTTAGTATAATTTTTTTCTAGTTTAAATATTGATAAATAAATATCTTGGAATTTTCTAATAACTCCGTCAAGTCCTGTGGCAATACTAGATGTTAAACTGTTTTTAACAACTTGCATTGATAGAGTAGAAGCACCACCAGCATCAGAGTTTCCAAATACTTGACCAATTGATGCTCTTAAAAATCTTGGAGCATCAAATCCATTATGTTGGAAAAATCTTGAATCTTCTGTTGCAACGATTGCATCTACTAATACTTCAGGTAGTTCATCATAAGTTACTTTATTACGCATTTCACTACCTAATTTAGCAAACTCTTCACCATTAGCATCATATAAAACAGTTGGTTCACTACTATCTAGCTTTTTGGCATCAAATTTAGGATTAGATGATATTGCAATATAAATCATAAAGACAATACCAGCTAGCATTACTAATATACCAAGTGATAAGATAATTATCAAAATTGTATTAACTATCTTTTTCTGCTTAGGCTTATTTTTAACACTGTCTACTAATTTGGCAAGCCCTACTATTATTAGTATGCCAACACCCATAAAGACTGTAAATAATAGTCCTAGAACAAAATATCCTACAATCATTAAAATAATAAACATTGCTGCAAAAATCATAAATAAGTTATTAGGTTTTCTAGTTCTTCTAGTTTTACTAGATTTACTATTCTTAGTTTTTGCCATTATCTTTTACCTCCAAAAATTCATCTACTACAGTTAAGTAGTCAAGCCTAGGACGATATTTTTCTTTTAGTAGATATCCTTTTTCGTTAAAAAAATCTAAAGGAATTGATTTTCTAATATTATCTTTAGTAAAAGAAAAAAGATCCTCTGCTTTTAATAGATATGTTTTATTAAGTACACTAAAACGTACAATTATAAAGCCGATTCCCCCATGGTTTGTAATGTTTTCTAAGTGTTTTAATTGGTGTTTATGAATATTTGCTAATGGGAATGAAGTTTTATTTTTTGTCTCTTTAGCTTCAAAGTCAATATAATAACCTTTATAGATTCCATTATAATCAGTAGTTGATGGTTCCATATAGAAAGCTTCTTTAATAGTTGAAGTTCTATCTTTTCTAAAATCAACCTTTGTTACTTTGATTGGTGTGGGCTTTTTATATATATATGCAAGATCTTTGTCTCTATAATAATTATTTGTTTCATTAATATCATCTTCTAAAGTCATTCCTCTATGACTATAGTTAATAACTTGGTTATGACTTTTTTTTATCCCAGTAGGATAATTCATTTATATCACCTATCAATAATTATACTATAAATATTTAGAAATAGCTATAATTTTATTAATGTTTCTATTTTGTTAGTTTAATAGTATTATTTTTTTGTCAAAGAAATTCTTGTTTTGTCGAATTTATTGTTATTTTTTTAATATTACTATATAAATAATGAAGATAAAGGAGATGTTTATTGTCATGAATAATAATGATGTAGCGCTAGTGATTTCAAAAATTAGAAGTAAAGTAAAATTGGCATGGAGACTTAGAGAAGTAGAAGTTATTTTAGAAAAGATTGACAAAACTAAAGATATTTTCTAAAATAAGAGTGTAAAGGGATTGGTGATTTAGATGTATCAGAATAAAATTAC
>CAMMBX010000106.1 GCA_946494345.1 uncultured Mycoplasmatota bacterium
GATTTTATCTTAAAGGACTTAATTCCCATTATATATTTTTACGGGAACTTTCTATCTTATTTAATAATAGCAAATTAATTAATGCAAAGATGAAAAAAGTATTATATAATAAATTTAATTTATTGATTGGAGATATTTATGACTTATTATTATGATAATTATGTTGAGAACTATGGAAAAAAAGAAGATGATAATTGTTGGGGTAAAGGAACATATATTACACCAAAAGGAACGCTATTTGATGTTAATGAATATTCTGAGATTGCTCATGCTGGTGGTTTTGTAATTCCATTTTATATGCGTTTTATTAATCCGGATGAAGATATAATAAGAGATTCTACTAGAAAAAAACAATTACAAAAATTGAAAAGATGGAAAAAAGAACTATTAAAAGAACAAAACAAAGAAATTAATTCTAAAGCTCAACAAATGCGTTTAGACTTAGTATGTTATCTAATTAATATTTATAAAAGTAAATATATTATCTGGGATCAAGAAAATAAATATGTTGACTTGTCTTATGCTACCGGAATAAAGAAAGAAACAGAAGACTTTATAGGAAGAGATAGAATCTTAAAAGATGTGTTAGTAATGGCATGCAATTATGATTCGATTGAGAGTGCTTTTTATAGAACAATTACAACTTCAAAATTTAATATCTATGAAACTTTTTATGATTATATATTACATGATTATAAGATATACCAAATACCTAAACAAATCTATGATAAAAAACAAGGAAAATATATTCACTGGTCTTTACCTGATTATATGATTTCAGATAAAGAATTAAGATTAAAAATGGAACTTGAGTCAATTTGTAAAACAGTACCATTAGAAGAAAGAGATAAATATAGAAGAAGTAAAATAAAAATTAAAAGATTTGATTTTATAGATTAAAACTACTGAAAATTTACTCAGTAGTTTCTTTTAATTTCTCATTAATTATCCTTAAATTATTATTAAGTCTAGGCTCATTTGGTTCTATTTTTAAAGCTTTTTCTAAAAATACCTTACTAGCTTCTACCTCTCCTTTATTATAGTAGGCAATACTTAATAAGTCATAAGGAGTATAATCAAAGCTAAAGGTTTCATTGATATAACTCTTAGTATGGCCTTTAATATTTAAAGCCTTATTTACATAATTAATAACATTATCATAATCGTTTAAAACATAATAGAGTAGAGCCATTTCCATATAAGGGTCTCTTAAATAAGGTGCTTCCTTAATTGCCTTTTCTAACCACATTTTCGCTTCATCATATCTTTTTAAATTCTTATAACATCTTCCAATAAATCTCATAGATGCACATCGCTCATCTTTCCAAGTAGCCTTTTCTAAGCCTAAATGTCTAATTAAAGTATCAATCGCTTCATTATATTTACCATAGTACATGTATTCTCTTCCTAGATAGTGCATATTTCTATCATCATCAGGATCTTCTTCAACACTCATTTCAAGTAAAGGAAGATAACTACTTCTAGATTTAGTTCTATCAGGATAGTGATTTAAAATAATATTATCAGTAACACTAAATGTTTCCACACCATCATATTTTAATATTTCATGAACAGGATGATACCATGAATAGCCTAATCTTTTATGAATCTTTTCATAATAAAAACTTATTATCGGATTATTGTTCTCATCTAAATACCAGTTATATATATATCTAAGTCTTGTTGTATTATCACACCATGCTTTTTCAAGTTTCTCTCGCCATCCAGGTAAAAATACTTCATCTAAATCTGTACAGACACAAATATCAGTATCAAGTGGTACTAACTTTAAAGATTCATTTCTTGCTACATCAAATCGCCAAGGATCTATTTTTTTAATTTCTACATGAATACCTTTTTCCTTAAGTTTTTCTACAGTATTATCAGTAGAACCAGTATCAAGAACATAAATCTCATCCGCTTCCTTCATAGATTCATACCATCTATCCACAAATTTCTCTTCATTTAAACATATTGCATAAACACATACTTTATATTTATTCATAAACACACCTCTATATATTGTATGAAATAATTATAAAAATGTAATATTTGCATATAAATATAATAAGGAGGAACGTATGATAAAAAGAATAATTTATAGTTTATTACCGGTTGTTGGAGGAGCGATAATAGGTTTAATTACATCAGGATATATGGACTACAGGGATATGGTAAAGCCCCCACTAAGCCCTCCAGGAATAGTTTTTCCTATAGTTTGGACAGTACTGTATATTTTAATGGGAATATCTTATTTTATTGCTACTAAAGAAAATGAAGATAATAAAGAATTAGATCAAATTTATTTGTTGCAGCTATTTGTAAACTTTTTATGGCCTATAATTTTCTTTGTTTTAGGAATGTATTTCACAGCATTTTTATGGATAGTTTTATTAATTATATTAGTAGTTGCAATGATTAAAGAGTTATTTAAGAATAATAAAATTAGTGGTTATCTACAAATACCTTACCTTATATGGCTATTATTTGCAACATACCTAAATCTTGGTATAACTTTGTTAAACTAAAAAACTCACAAATTGATGTGAGTTTTTAAGTACTATGGACCAGTAGGACCCGTTGGACCGGTAGGACCTGTAGCACCAGTTGGCCCAGTAGGACCAGTGACACCGCTTGCTCCTGTAGGACCACTTACTCCAGTAGGACCTGTTGGACCTGTAACACCACTTGCACCAGTTGGTCCAGTAGCTCCACTTGCACCTGTTGGACCAGATACACCTGTGGCTCCCGTAGCACCAGTTGCTCCCGTAGCACCAGTTGGTCCAGTAGCTCCACTTGCACCAGTTGGACCAGATACACCTGTGGCTCCCGTAGCACCAGTTGCTCCCGTTGCACCAGTTGGTCCAGTAGCTCCACTTACACCAGTAGGGCCACTAACTCCTGTAGGACCAGTAGGACCTTGTGGAATACTTAAACTTAATATAAAGTTAGGTGCAGTTCCAGTTATACTAGCAGTAGCAGTAGAACCAGGTGCTCCTGTTGTAACAGTACCTATAGCAAGACTAGGTGTTGCTCCTGTTGTTCCAGTAGCACCTGTAGCACCCGTTGCCCCTGTCGCTCCAGTTGGACCAGTAACTCCCGTAGCACCTGTAGGGCCTGTTGGACCAGTTGTCCCTGTAGGACCACCTGCAGGACCAGTAGGACCCGTTGGACCAGTAGGACCTTGAACATAACAGAAACGGCATCTAGGATGAGTATTATTATTGCAAGAATCTCCAAACATAGCAATTCTCCTTTCCAATATAGTTTATGATATAATTTAAAATTTAGTTATTACTATTATCTAAGAAATGATATAATTGAAACTAGGAAGGAATAAATACTATGAACTTTAATAAATTAATACCAGAATTGAGTGTAACTAATATAGATAAAAGTAAAGAGTTTTATCTTAAATTAGGATTTAAAATAATGTATGAAAGAAAAGAAGATAAGTTTTCCTTTTTAGAACTGGAAGGTAATCAATTAATGATAGAAGAAATTAATGATAACTGGAATACTGGAAAGTTAGAGTATCCCTTTGGTAGGGGTATAAATATAAGTATGACTATAAATGATATAGATAAATATTATCAAGAATTAGTTAATAAAAATATAAGCTTCTTTAAAGACATAATGACAAATGAATACGATGTCAATGGAAAAACATATTTAGATAAAGAGTTCTTAATTCAAGACCCTGATGGTTATTTATTACGATTTAATGAATAGAAAAACTACAAAATTTAGATATTAGGTGCTCTGTTAGTGTAGAATAAGTGTGGAGATTTTCCACCTAAAAATAAGACTTATAATTT
>CAMMBX010000107.1 GCA_946494345.1 uncultured Mycoplasmatota bacterium
AATTAAATGCAACTATTCCTATTTTTAGGTTGCATTTACTTTTTCAGTTCAGTATTATCCCCTTTTTGCTTTTAATTATGATAAAATGCTACTCAATATGATATTTTTGTGATATGATAGAGAAGGAAGGAGAAGTAAAATGGAACGAATAGAAGAAAATTTAACTAAAGGTGAGAAAATATTGATTAAGGCAGAACAATCTAATATAATGCTTATTGTTGGGGCAGTTATAGCAGTTCTATGCTTAATGATTAATGTTGTTTTAGGATTGTTATTTATTGTTCTAATTTATCTTCGTTGGGTTATAAGTTTAAAAACTAATAGTTTATGTATTACTAACAAAAGAGTATACGGTTCTGTTGGTTTTATAAAGAAAGAAGAATTAGATATGCCTTTAAAATCAATAAATGCTATATCCGTTTCAAAAGGACTTTTTGGTAGTATATTTGGATATTCAAAAGTATCTATAACTACTCATGGTGAAGGTTGGACTTTTAAATTTGTTTCAAATGCTAAAGAATTAAAAAAAGTCTTTTACGAAGCACAAGAATAAAACAAGATTTAACTCTTGTTTTTTCATGTAGAAAAGTGTTATTAATTATGGTAGAATTTTTTTAGGAGGGTTTGTTATATTGTTACAGTATTATTTAGAACAATTAGATTATAAGAATATGCCATTATTTCTTAAAAAATATTTTGAATGTCCTTCTTTGGTTAGATTAATGAGAGTTGGTTATTTTTGTGGGATGGATTTTGCTTCTAAAAGTGTTTATGATTTTAGTGAATATATTAGTAGATTTGTTCATTCCCTTACAACTTCTTTATTAACTTATAAAGTAACTAAAGATAGGACTATGACCGTTGCAGCTTTATTTCACGATGTGGCAACTCCTTGTTTTTCTCATGTTATAGATTATATGAATGAAGATTATGAAAAACAAGAAAGTACAGAAGAACTTACGGAAGATATTATTAAAAGTGATAAGTATTTACTTAAATGTTTAAAAGAAGATAATATAGATGTTGATGATATTATTAACTTTAAAAAATTTAGTATTGTTGATAATGATAGGCCTAAATGTTGTGCTGATAGGTTAGATGGCGTTATTTTAACTGGTATAGGTTGGACTAAAAATATCAATAAAGATGATATTAAAAAAATTATTAATGATGTTAGAGTATTTAAAAATGAAGATAATGAAGAAGAGATTGGTTTTAATAATAGAGATGTTGTTTCTAAAATAATTGATGTTAGTAAAAGTATAGATTTGTATTGTCATACTAACGAAGATAATTATATGATGCAGTTACTTGCTACTATAACAAAATTATCTATTGAAAGAGGTTATATTAGTTATGACGACTTGTATAGTCTTAATGAAATAGAATTGTTTAATAGATTAAAGAATAGTAAAGATAAGGAATTATTAGATAAAATTAATCTTTTTGAAAATATAAATATAGATTCTATTCCTAAAACAGAACTTCCTAATGTTAAGGTTAGGGTTTTAACACCACTAGTTAATGGTAGAAGGTATTCATAAAGTTATCATAATATTATACAAAGAGAGCCTATTTTAAATAAAGATGACAGGCTCTTTCTTTGTTCTATAAATATATGATAATAGATAAATTTAAGCTGTAATTTAAATCTGTATAAAATGGTTGTGCGTATGATATAATGGAAACATGAGGTGGTTTTAGTGCAAAAAGAAGTAATATGGAATGATAAAAAATGGATTATTGATTATGAAATGGGTACGATTTATCAAAAAGCAGTAACTGCAGGCTTACCAGTTCAAGCTAGAGTAGGTAATTATCATTTTAAGAAATTTAAAGATGAATTATATTTTGCAACTGAGGATAAATTTTATAAAATTATTAGTGGGAAAGTGTTGGAAGTTAGCAAAGAAGAATATGATGAAATATATAATTATAGAACTTTAAATAAAAAAGATTCTGCAACATTGAAATTTATCTCTACTTATGTTATATCATTTATAATTGATGATATTATACATAGAAAATTTAATTTAACAATATCAATACCTGTTGAAAATTCAAATGTTGTAAATATTTTTTCTAAAAAGTTTACTCCTGAAATATTAAGTCAAATTAAAAGAATAACTATGAGCGTAATTGCTATTTTACCTATACAAGTAAATAAAAAGGTTTTAAAACAAACAATTCATGATATTTATGAGAATGTAGTTAAAGGAGATGAAGATCTTTTTAATACTTTAATTGATAATATTTATTTAAATGATAAAGAAAGATTTGATTATTTATCAGAAAATATAACAAGAAGTAATAATTTAAGGAAAAATAATCAGGCTAAGTTTTAGTATTTATAGTGTATATTTATTAAGGTTAAATATGGAGGTAAGAATGAAAAAATATCGTTGTACAATTTGTGGTTATATTTATGATGAAGCGAAAGAAAAGGTAAAATTTGTTGATTTACCAGATGATTGGAAATGTCCATTGTGCGGAGCGCCTAAGAGTTTATTTGAAGAGATTAAAGAAGAAAAAGAGGAAATAAAAGAAGAGTCTAAAGTTGAGGTTATAGAAGAAGTGGATGATGATTTAAGAGAATTATCTAATTATGAGATATCTTTAATTTGTTCTAACTTAGCTCGTGGTTGTGAAAAGCAGTATTTAGAAGAAGAGAAAGATTTATTTAGAGAATTATCTAAATATTATGAAGGTTTAGAAGAAGATAAAACTGGTAGTTTAGATGATGTTATTAATATGATAGATAATGATATTAATAACTTTAGTAAAGCAATGGAAGTATTTTCTAAATATGATGATAGAGGTTCTAAAAGGGTTGTTAATTGGGCTAATAAGAGTACTAATATTATGAAAGTAGTAATTGATACTTATAAAGAAAAGGGAATAGATTATATTAAAAATACAAAGATATGGGTTTGTGATATCTGTGGTTTTGTTTATATAGGAGATAATCCTCCTAAGGTTTGTCCTGTTTGCAAGGTTCCTAGTCTTAAGATATTGGAGGTGTGCTAATATGAGTAGTAAAAGTGAAAGACATGCTTACCGTGACTTAAAAATATGTACTAAAGATTGTTTATGTCTTTTTGTCTGTCCAACTGGGGCGACTGATAATGAGACTGGGCAGATAGATTTTGATAAATGTATTGGATGTGGAGCCTGTGCAGCGGCTTGTCCATCTCGGGCGATTAGTATGTTACCTAGGGTTTATCCTAAACAAAAAGTAAAAGATGAAAGAGTTATCAGTGAATTATTTAAACTTGCTGATAGTAAAATAGAACAAATTGAGACTTTAAAATATCTTATTAGTAAATCTAGTGATGATAATGAAAAACGTTTATATAAGGCTTTAATTCATTCTAATAAAGTAATGGTAGAAGATTTATTTAGAGAGGCAGGATATATGTTACCTCAGTCATCTAATACTAATAAACTTTTAACTAGTCTTAAAGGTAAAGATGAAGAGATAGATAAAATTACTTCAAAACTATTAGATAAACTTGAAGTTAATGATTAGAGGGATGTTATGACAATAGAAGATGTTTATAGATATATGATTAGTGGATATTTTGGAGTTATGGAGATGGATTCTTATAAGTTAAAAGAATATGTTCTTAATGATATAAAGAATTATATTAAAGATTATATGAAAGATAATCCTAGTAAAAGTTTTAATTTAGATGAAGAAGTAGAGAACATTAAGAATAATGTATCTGTTAAGACTAAGTTGCAAGATGCTTTACTTGTTTTAAATAAAATGGATAATGC
>CAMMBX010000108.1 GCA_946494345.1 uncultured Mycoplasmatota bacterium
CTTTGATAAAACCTTTTCTCATCTTCCGTTAACATAGAATATTCTATCTCTGTTAACTCTTGACGTCTTGTTTGAACTGCAAAATAAGTTTGACCTAAAGCGACAACTTCTTTTCTAGGATCTGCATTTTGCACTATTAAATAACAAGCATATCTAGATAACTTATAATCCAATAAATTTTTAACTCCTCCATTAGGCATTTTTGATGTTTTTCCCACCTGGGAAAAATGTTCAAAAACCTTATAATTACTATTCTCACATGCTTTTTTAGCATTGTTTATTACATTACAAAACTTATCCCATCTTTTATATTCTAATACATTTTGCAATTCTCTTGCTAACCAATATTCATTACCATATTCATTAATATGTTTAATGTCTTCAAATACTGTCTCATTATATTTTTTAATTTCCATCATCCATTACCTCCCTCTGTTTTTATTTTAATGTATCAAAGACAACTATTTAATCTCTCTGCATCCAGAGTATCATATTATTTTTTCTAACACAAGAAAAAATGTATAAAAAAAGTTACGAATTTTCGTAATCTTTTTATTTATTCAAAAACACTATTCATAAGCTCTTCTATAGTCTTTTTTCTATCTTCAGTTTTATCTTTATTAATAGTTATAGTAACAACATCCCCTTCTTTGACATTAGGAACAAGTTCTAAAGGTATTTCACTCATATTACCCTTCTCTATTTCCACAACTACATAATCTCCTTCAATTCTATCAACAATTACATCCATTAATCAATCACCTCTAAACTATAACTAGCAACGCTTTCTCCATCAGTAATTTTAACTTCATAAGTACCAGGCTTAACATTACTACTAACTTTAAAAGTCCAACTAACATTACCTTCACTATCACTAGTTTTATCTTCAAGACCACTTGCTTTACTAGCCCCACTAGAATAGATTACATCAATATCGTAAGTAGTATTAGGAAGTCCTTTTATACTAACAGTAACATCACTTCCCTTGCTAACCGGAGAGTCTAAACTAACAAGACTAATATTATTAGTAGTACTAGGACTACTATCACTACTAGAATCTTTATCTCCTTTACAAGTAACATCTACACCATCACTATCACAAACTATATTACCATCTAAATCAGTTCTAAGAACTTTCGCACCCACACTTTCATATCTATCTATAATAGACTGATAAGGATGATTATAAGAGTTACCCTCTCCTACCATAATAATAGCATACTCTGGACTTACCTTTTTAACAAACTCAACACTTGATGATGAATCACTACCATGATGTCCTACTTTAATAACATCTGCATCTACATCACTAGTTATTTCATCCTCGCTTAAAGTTTCAGCATCTCCCATAAATAAGAAAGTATTATCTAAATATGTTAATTTTAAAACAGCAGAATAATTATTTAAATTACTATAGTTACCACTATTAGGAGCGATAAACTCTAATTTTAGATCATCTTTATCAAGAACTACTACTCCACTCTTAGCAGTCTTAACTTTAAGACCTTTATTACTGATAGTAGTAAGTAAATCTTCAAAAGTCTTACTATTAGAACTAGCTTTAGGCATATAAATAGAACCCACATCAAAAGTATTAATAACACTCTCTAATCCTCCAATATGATCAGTATGAGGATGAGTTCCCACTACATAATCTATCTTTTTTATACCTAAATTATTAAGATAATTAATAACATTATCGCTCTTATAAGCTTCCCCTGCATCAATTAACATAGTTTCTTTGTTAGGAAGTTGTATAAAGATAGAATCACCCTGTCCTACATCAATATAATTAACTCTTAAAGTATCTCCACTAAAAGCAGAAACACTAGCTTTATCATCATTTTCTATAAAAGGACTACTACATACTACTACTAATAAACATAAAATAATTAATAATATAATTCTTATCTTCTTCATAATCTACCTCTAAAAAAAGTATATCATACGTATCTTAAGATGTAAATTATTGTTTTATCTCTTTAAAGTAATTCTCTACCCCTTTAGTAATAGAATTAGCAAGTTTTTTCTGATAACTTTCTCTTTGTAATAAATATCTTTCATTAGGATTAGAAATAAAACCACATTCTATTAAAACACCGGCAACTCTTGTATTAGAATAAAGATATAAATTAGTCTTAATGACCTTTCTATCCGTATTTAAATCATTTTTAAACTCATTCATAATAGATTCTGCCAACACTAAGTTATTAGGATTAATGGGATGATATAAAACTTCTGCCCCACTAACACTACTATAATAATGATAATTAATATGAATAGATAAATATAAATCACTTTTATTCTCTTGTATCTTTAATATTCTTCTATATAAATCCCCTCGTTTTTTAGCACTATCCCAACGACTTGATAAATCACTGTCATCTTCCCTTATCATATAAACAGTAGCCCCTTTTTCCTTCAATACTTTCTTTAACACTTTAGATATCTCTAAATTAAGGTCTTTCTCATAAAGATTACCATAACTAGTACCAGAGTCCCTACCCCCATGACCAGCATCAATTGTTATCACTTTACCAGTTAAGGTCTTTTTAGGTTTGACTCTAGCATCAACAAACTGTAAAGACATAAGTAAAACTATAAACATGATTAAAAAAAGAACTTTACATTTTCTCATCATTATAAACACCTATTAAAGTATATGTTTTTAATAGCATAAAATATTATCCATATCATTTTTCTTCTAATAATTCTAAATCTTTAATTCCTTTATTATTAACTAAAATATTCATCTGCTTTCTAGCAATTTTATTTAGTTTTACTAATCTTTCACTCTGAGGAATATTATTAGCAATAAATTCTGCATTAATACTTTCTAAATTACTTAAAATAACTAAATGAAGCAAATCAGTATAATCTCTAATATTACCTTTACAAGCAAGTGAAGGGTTCTCATCTCTCCACTCTTTAGCAGTCATTCCGAACAATGCTACATTTAAAACATCCGCTTCATTTGCATAAGCAAATCTTTTTTGCTTATCAGTTAAATTAGGTACAATATAGTTCTTAACAGCATTAGTATGAACTAAATAATTAACTTTTGAAAGTATTCTATTAACATGCCATTCTATCTTCTCTTTATATAGTTCATCCTTCTTTAGCCTTTCAAATTCTTTAATTAAATATAATTTAAATTCTGGGCTTAACCAACTTGCAAATTCGAATGCTATATCAGGATGAGCAAAGGTACCAATACTATATTTACCACCCTTAGAGATCATCCCAATTGCATTAGTCCTAGATATCCACTTTCTAGGGCTCAACGTAAAAGAAGATTTTACAAGCTCATTATTTTTAATTTCACTGAATTCCGTGAAATTAAAATTCTCATTATTTAACTGTTCCCACAAACCAATATAATTAAAAGTATTTTTACTACTCATCCAATGAATTATAACATTAGCAGGATTTTCCTCATTGACATATCTAGAAAGATCTGTCAAAGAAATATAATCAATATCCCCCACACGCATAACCCTAATTCTATTCTCTTGAACAACTATCTCTGTTTCTATGATATCTTTTTTCATAACTGCCTCCTTATATATTAAATTAGTGTTCATTATATTATATACAGTTAATAAAATTTTACTTTT
>CAMMBX010000109.1 GCA_946494345.1 uncultured Mycoplasmatota bacterium
CTTATAAAATAAGGGTTGGAGAGATTTTGACTTTATAAAACTGTCAAAGTCAGGAATATACTTGATTATAGGGATAAAGTCAATAATTTTCTAAACTTTTTAGGTTTATAAAATATGTAAAGAAAAAGACCTAGTAACGGTCTAAAAAGGAAGTAATTTTACCATCATCTTGATAACTTATAAGGGTTTCTAGATTAACTTTCTCAGTGCTTTTGAAGATATTATTATCGATAACATCACTTTTTTCTCTAAGTTCTTTAAGTAGTTTTTTAATTTCTAGACGTTTTGAATTGCTTTCAGCACCTTTATTTTCTGTAAATTTACAAGCACAGTTTATAAAGGTGTACTCATTATATTGCCAGAATTTCTTAATGGACTCTTCTCTTACTAGATATAGAGGTCTAATAAGTTCCATACCAGGAAAGTTGGTGCTATGTAATTTAGGTAACATCGTTTTAAACTCTCCTCCATAAAACATTGATAGAAGAATAGTTTCTATTACATCGTCAAAGTGATGCCCTAAGGCAATTTTATTACATCCTAAATCTTTAGCAGTCTTATAAAGAAAACCTCTTCGCATTCTTGCACACATATAACAGGGATGGTCTTTATCTAGTTTGTTAGCAACTTCAAAGATATCAGAGTTAAATATTTTATAGTTAATTCCTAAAGCTTCTAAATTATCTTTTATTACTTTTAAAGTTTCTTCTTTGTATCCTGGGTTCATAACGATATATGATAGTTTAAAGTTAGTCTTGCCATGTTTTTGTAACTCTTCTAAACATTTGGCAAGTAAGACGGAGTCTTTCCCTCCAGAGATACAAACAGCGATATGGTCATTTTCATTTACAAGAGAATAATCTCTAATCGCTTTCATAAACTTACGCCAGATATCTTTACGATATTTCGTTATAAGACTATGTTCTACTTGGTCTTTACTTTTCATTTTTAAACACCTTCTTAAATGATGTAGGGACACTACTTTCAAAAGTATAAGTTTTATTATTAAGAGGATTAGTTATAATTAGTTTACTAGCATGTAAATATAGTCTATTAGATTTATTGCCGCCATACTTTTTATCTCCTACTATTGGACTTCCTAAATGATTTAAGACTACTCTTATCTGATTACGTCTTCCTGTTTTGATATTAACTTTAACAAGAGAATATTTATTGTTCTTATTAATTGTTTTGATGGAAGTAATAGCAAGCTTACCTTCTTTTTTGTTAGTAACAATAACTTTGTCTGGTCCTACTTCTTTTAGATAACAAGTATAGTCATCTATATCTTTTACAATACCTATTACTAAAGCGATATATTCCCTTGTTTTTACATATTTATCCCAATTATTTTGTAGAAGATTTTTTAAAGTGTTATCTTTTACAAAGACTAAGACTCCTGATGTATCTTTATCAAGACGATGTAAGACAAAGATTTTATCATTCTTCTTTCTATTTTTAATAAATTCTCTAACATAGTGATAGGCAGTCTTTTCTTTTTCTTTAGTAGTGCTTATTGATAATAGACCTGCAGGTTTATTAATTACAAAGAAATATTCATCTTCATAAATAATATCAAGATTACTTTTCTTATGAGTTTTATTAGTCTTACTAAGTTCAATAACATCATTTTTTTTGACAGGAGCATCATACTTAGTTACAACTTTACCGTTAACTAAAACTCCTCCATCTTTTAGATAATTCTTTATCTTTTTCTTACTTAAGTCCTTAAATAAAATAAATAATATATCTAATAGTTCTCCTTTTTCTTTAACAGTGCCTTTCATTAATACCACACTTCCCTTCAAAATACGCTTATATTTTATCAGATAAAAAGAAAAAAGTCTATCACTAGACTTTAATCAAATAAGTTATTAAATTCATATTTAAAGACACGATAAGCATATTTCTTAGAATTGTAATTAAACTGTCTTATTAAATTACCATCATTATCATATTCACCAAAGGAGTTATCTTTACCACTACCTACAACGATATTGCCATCATCATCTAATATTTCAACATCACTTACTATACTTGAGTAAGGTATTTCAAAACTCTTAACTAATTCATAAGTCTTATCATTTTCATTAACTTTATATTGATAGAAGTATGATGTTTCACCTTCATTATAAGTACCAGTACCAGGATAATTAGACCAATCAAAGTTAGGTCTTGTTCTAGCACCTTGGTAATTGTTGTTAAACATATATAAGTAATATTCTCCATCTTCTAAGTCGTCATCTGTATAGTAAGTAATACTATGTTGTCCTGCTTGAGAAACGAAGTCTCCTACTTTTTCATATAATAAATCACCATATGAAGTATCTTCTGTAACAGATTCATCTGTTAATAAGTATTTGACACTAGGGTCAGTATAAGCATTACTAATATAGATTATAGTACTTAACTCTCTTGAACTTAAGACAATATCATTATCTCCAATTAAAGATAAACTATTCATATGAATCCAGTCTAACTCATAGCCACCATAAGTATTTTTACCTTCTGGTTTAACAGCATTTAAGTAAAACTCTGGTAATAAGTCTTTCATATCAAGTATCTTCTTAACTTTACCTGTATCAATGTCAAGGGTAATAACAATATCTTCAATGGTATCAGTATCATCTTCATTAACTAATATTACAAAACGGTTATTATCTTCATCATATACCATATCATGATGCATTGTATAGTTACCTAAGTCATAGAATTTTTCTATTTTACCTAAATCATTTACCTTGACTATACCTTTCTTATTATAAGCATAATACATATAGTCATCATCAAAGATAATACGGTCTGCTCTATAACTATCTAAAACAAATTCTTCTCTTAGTACTCCTTCATTATCATATAGATAAATATTAGAGTTATAATTTTTATCATGACCTAAGACTGCATATAGACCATCTGTTAATTCTTCTTCACTATCTCCGTCTACTATTTCTAGTTGATTATCTATTTCAGCAGTAGATTTTGGTGTTGTAATAGTAAATTCATGTTCCTCGTCACCACTTTTTAATGTTAAAGTATTAGTCTCTCCTGGAACAAAACCAATTAATTGATATTCATTACTATCTTTATTTGATATTTCTTTTTCAAAATCACTATATCCTTCTGTTTCAATTTTATAGTCAAGAGTCTTATCACTATCAGTATAATATAAATAGTAAGATAGTGGGCCAGTACCATATGGGTTATGAATTAGTAAGGGATTTTCTAAAGTATAATCTGCAGAGTCCTTTAAAGCATCAATTTTCTCTTCGATTATATTTTGATAATCTTCACTAAAAATAGAAATATCCTCATCTTTCTTTACCTCATACACTCCTTCATCATTTTTTACTAACTCCACATTTTCTCTTATCCAAGCTGGGTCTGTTAATAGATTTTTTTGATATCTATCATAGGCTCTAAAACTTAGATAAATAATTCCTGCTATTATGGCTATAATAATGATAGCTAGTAAAAACTTCTTCCAATGTTTCTTAAAAAACTGTCCTATTTTTTTCACATTCTCTCCTCCTAGTTAATAATCTATATTGGCTTTGTGAAATTTATATGAAATTTTTCAAAAAAACACTTGATTTAATAAAAGTTAT
>CAMMBX010000110.1 GCA_946494345.1 uncultured Mycoplasmatota bacterium
AAATAAATGGAGAAGAGAACAACAAATTAAATTAACAGAACAAAATAGGCCTGACCTATTAAAAGGAGATGATTCATATGAATAATTATCTAGTTATAGAAAAGAGTTATACTTATAAGGGTGATTTAACTTTAGGAAAAGAATTAACTATTAAGTCTCATGATAATACAATATCTATATATAGTTTAGATATACAGAAAGTCTTTATAAGTAATAAAGTCTATAAAAAATATTTAAAACTTTTAAAATTAGTTAACTTTTACTTAAATAGTGATGATGATACTGGTACAGCATATAGTGAAGCTTTAAATGAAATAGAAAAATTTAGACAACTTGTTAAAAATAAGTATAGAGCATATCTATTAGATAAAACTTTAAAAGAAATGTCTTTAGAACTTAGTAGAAAAGTTATGGATGCGAAAAGAAGATTAATTTTTGTTGATGTTAAGAATTATGACTATACTAATGAGAACAGGAGAAGTAAGTAAAACTTTACTAAAATTAATTTATATGTTATTATAAGTTGGCATTAAAGGGGGAGTTTTAATGATTTTAATACCAGAACAAGTTAAGATAATTAGAGATAAAATAAATGAGTTAGAAGAAAAGCTAGCTGATTATAATAACTATTTTAAAGAATGTGAGAAAACTACATCAGATGAAGGTTTTGTTAAGTATGTTGATCAAACTATGGTAGAAAATGATTATAACTATATTAAAAGTCAGTTGGATTTTTACTATAATGTTTTAAAGAAAAGCGAATTTGTTTTAAGAACAAATAATAAAAAAATAGATTATGGTACAAAATTTAAGATAATATATGATGATAATTTAGAAGAAGAGGTTTATACTTTAGCAGAAAATGAAATTGCTCTTAAAAATAAAAGTTTGAATAAAAATAGTAGTTATATTGGTTCTAGTAGTTTGTTAGGAGAAAGTTTAAGGGGTAAACAAGTAGGAGATACTTTCTCATATTATGTTTCTTTAAAGGGAAGAAAAGATTCTGTGATAGTTAGTGGTAGAATAATTGAGATAATTAGAAAGACTAAAAATGATATAGATTTTATAATAGCTAGACCTATGTCAGAGCGACTTGCTAAAAGAAAAGTTATAGTAGAAAGTGTTGATTGTAAAGATAATGAAATGACTTTAAGTCAATATGAGCTTTTAAAAGAAGAAAGAATGCGACTTATTAATTCTTTATCAAAGTTTGAAAAATATGAAAATAAAATTACAACTAGTTCTGTTGTTAAATTAAAGGATGGTAATGGTGATATTAAAGAGTTTAAAATTGTAGATAAAGATGATGTTGATTTTGCAAAAGAAGTAAAAGCTGATAGTAGTTTTGTTAGTAGATTGTTGACTAAAAAATTAGGTGATAAGATAGAAGATACTTTTTATTATAAAAAAGATGGAAAGAAAATAAGAAAAAAATATACAGGTAAAATTATTAGTATAGATAATAGTATGGTTCCTAAAGAAGAAAGTATTTATAATAGCATTTATACTATTAGAACAAGATTAAAGAAAGTTAATAAACTACTTAAATATGCTAAAATTGTGGAACCTACAACAAAAGCTAAAGTAGGTTTAGGTAGTAAAGTTAGTATAATGACTTTTGAAAATGGAAAGGTTCAAAATATTAGAGTAGAGGTTATTAATAAAGCTTTATCAAGTGAAGATACACATAGTTATGTAGAAGCGATAAGTTCTTTAGGGTCAGCGATTATAGGTTTAAATAATAATGATTTCTTTGTTTATTATGATAGTAAAGGTAGAATACATGATGGTGTTGTTTATGATATCGATAATACTAAGGGAAAGAATGCGGCAAGTCCTTTAGCATATCAGAAAAAAAGAAGAATTTAAACTTCTTTTTCTTTAAGGAGGATAGTTTAATGAAAATAGAATATAATTTAATAAAAACTGAAAAAAATACTAAAGCAAGACTTGGTACAATTAAAACTAATTATGGTACTGTAAAGACTCCTATGTTTATGCCGGTAGGGACAAAGGCAACTGTTAAAGGATTAAGTCCAGAAGAAGTTAAAGAAACAGGTGCAGGGATTATACTTGCTAATACTTATCATTTATGGTTAAGGCCAGGAGAGGATATAGTTAATAAAGCTGGTGGCTTACATAAGTTTATGAATTATGATGGACCAATACTTACTGATAGTGGTGGTTTCCAAGTTTTTTCTCTTGCAAAAAATAAGAAGAAGGATATAACTGAAAAAGGGGTTCATTTTAAGAGTCATATAGATGGTAAAGAATTATTTCTAACACCTGAAAAGTCTATAGAAATACAAAATAAATTAGATAGTGATATTGCAATGAGTTTTGATGAATGTCCTCCTGCTAGTGCTACTCATGAATATTTAAAAAATAGTGTTGAGAGAACTATTAGATGGGCTAAGAGGGGAAAAGCTGTTCATAGTAATCCTAGACAAGCTTTATTTGGAATAGTTCAAGGTGGAGCATATGAAGATTTAAGAAAAAATTCGGCAATAGAGACAGTTAAATTAGACTTTGATGGTTATAGTATTGGTGGAGTTGCAAATGATGGAGAGAGTAAGGAAGATATGTATAAAGCGATAGATTACTCTGTTCCATATTTACCAGAAGATAAAGTTAGATATTTAATGGGAGTAGGAGAGCCTATTGATATAATAGAAGGAGTAATAAGAGGTGTAGATATCTTTGATTGTGTCCTACCTACAAGAATTGCAAGACATGGGCAAGCTTTTACAAGAAGTGGTAAAATTAATTTAAATAATGCTAAATATAAAGAAGATTTTACTCCTATAGAAGATACATGTGATTGTTATACTTGTAAACATTATACTAAAGCTTATATAAGACATTTACTTAATACAGGTGAGATGTTAGGAGGAAGACTTCTATCTATTCATAATATTAGGTTTTTAATAAGATTAACAGAAGAGTTAAGAGAAGCGATAAAAGAAGATAGAATTTTAGAATATAGAGAGGAATTTTTAAAGAAATATCATTAATTTTGTAAACTTAAGATAAAATAGTTGCATATTATATCTTTTTCATGATAATATTAAGTTATCAAAGATAAGAAAGAAGGTATTTTATATGGCAATGTACGATTTACAAAAAGTTAACCGGGGGGGGGTCATTTAACCCTAATCTAAGTAATAAAGTTACTTTCTTTCATTATGATATAAGAGCAGGATAGAAGTATTCTGTTCTTTTTAATGTGTAAAAAATGAAAGGAAGAGGTAAGAGATGAAGAAGAAAGAAAATATTATAATAATAGTAATATTATTAGTAATGGCAATAGCAATAATAGGAGTATCATACGCAGCCTTTAGTTATAGTGGTTTAGGTAGTAAAGTAAACTCTATAACAACAGGTTCAATAACAATGACATATACAGAAACTGATAATACAATAAGTTTAACAGGAGCATTACCAACAGCAGATAAAACAGGTATGGTGAGAATGAATCCTGGAGAGTATTTTGATTTTAATGTTTCAAGTGAAATAATGGGAAATGTAAATATAAACTATGAGATAAGTGCCAAAGATATAACAGTATTAGATGGAGAACAAAAGAAGATGGATGGAAGT
>CAMMBX010000111.1 GCA_946494345.1 uncultured Mycoplasmatota bacterium
TAGCTTTTAGAGTACTTGCTTGGAAATACTATAAAGGTTTAATATTTGAAAATCAGAAATAGGTTAAGAGTAATCACTCTTAACTGTTTTTATATTATCTTCCTTTACTTTTGTTTAGTCTGATAAATCTTAAAGAATTAGCAATTAGCTCATATCTTTTTATTTTATTATATGGTTATCTATTTTTTTATTATATTCATCTATTAGTTCATATACTTTTGTATAATCAATATTTTGGTAATTTTCTACCTTTTTCTTGATTCCCTCTAGTCCATTATAACTATTCATATCTTTATAATACTTTGTCTGAAATTCATTATTCATAATACCTGAAATATCTAGATATAAATCACTTGCTTCTTTACCTATTATGTCTTCTAAATAATTTAAAATATCTAACTCATTATTTATAAAAGCTATTTGATTAATTGTATCTTCTCCAAGCATTTGTTGTAATGTATAAGCTATTCTAACTTCTTTGGGATAAGCACAACCACTAGTTTTAAAGTTATTTTCTAAAGCTATTTTTCTTGTTAATAGTTCATTTATTCCTTCTTTAAGGGCTGTAGAACCTCCGCTTCCACAAAAATGCATTGTTTCATGTAATAATAAATCATTAAAATAGTCTTCTAGGGTCATTCCTTTTTTAATTACATGGTCAACATATGTCATGAAAGTATTATTATTTATAATTAAAGTTGTATTATCATAGACTTTATGATTCTTATTAATTCCATAACCAGGTATTTTTTTTAATTCATCAAAAGCTTTATCAGCATTTAAGGGTAGTGCAATATATTTATTGTTAGCATAACCATTAATGGAGCTGTAATCAAAAATTTGAATAACATTGCTATAATCTTTAATATTATAAAGATATGTAAGTCGCTCTTTAGGTATAAATCTACCATATGTTTTGGTTATTGTTTTTATATATTTTTCTAAAGTTAGAGTTAAGTTTTTATGTATTTTATCTAATTCATCTTTAGTTGTTATTTTAATCACCTCTAAATAAATTATATCATAAAGAAAAAGACTTAAGTAAAATACTTAAATCTAATCTAATATATTCTTTAAGACTATTGTCTTTGTTCTACTCATTTCTTTTAGAGTTGTAGATATTCCTTCGTTACCAATACCTGAATGTTTCCAACCGCCAAATGGCATTTCAGCAGCACGGAAGAAACTTGCTCCATTGATAACTGCTCCTCCTACTTCAAGAGCATTAGCAACTTTGAAAGCAGTCTTCATATCACGTGTCATGATATTTCCACATAGTCCATAACTACTTTGATTAGCTATCTCTATGGCTTCTTCAACAGTATCAAAACTACATACAGGAATAACTGGACCAAATATTTCCATATCTTTCATAACGTCCATATCACGAGTAACGTTATCAAGAACTGTTGGCTCTAAGAAAGCTCCATTTCTTCTTCCTCCATAAACAAGTTTAGCTCCTTGTTCAAGAGTCTTTTTAATTTGATCTTGAACTCTAATGGCAGCCTTTTCATTGATTAGGCAACCAATATCGGCATCTTCTTGTTGTGGCATAGCGACTTTTAGAGTTTTTATCTTTTCAACAGCACGTCTAATAAATTCATCTTTAACGTCTTTTTGAACTAAGAATCTTTTACTAGCACAACATACTTGTCCAGTGTTATAAAGTCTTCCCCATACCATCTCATCGATAACTAAGTCCATGTCAGCATCATTCATAACGATGAAGGCATCATTTCCACCTAATTCTAGCATGACATGAGTAATGTTTTTAGCACAATTACCCATTACTTCACTACCAACAGCAGTACTTCCTGTTACGGTCATTAAGTTTACCATTGGATGTTTGGCAAGATATTCTCCTGTAGTTGGGCCATCACCTGAAATACAGTTGATAACTCCTGCAGGAACTCCTGCTTCCATTAGTAAATTACAGTAAGTATGTAATGTTAATGGATTATATGTAGAAGGTTTAACAATAACACTATTACCCATGATTAGAGCACTTGGGACTTTTTGACCAAACAAGTCACATGGAAAGTTGAAAGGGATAATACATCCTACTACTCCTAAAGGTTCTTGAACTGTTAGTTGAAGTGTTTTTTCATATCCTTTTTCAATACCTGCTGGAATAACATCTCCGTACTCATGTTTTGCTTTTTCCACATAACCGCCAACAAAAGTTCTTGTATTTCCTATCTCATCTCTTGCTTCTTTTATTGGTTTACCTGTTTCTTTAGATAGAAGCTGGGCTAATTCTTCAGCTTTAGCTTCTACTAAATCAACAAATTTATAAAGGATGTCACCACGTTCATGCATAGGCATTTTAGCCCATTCCTTTTGGGCAGACACAGCTTCTTTTACACACATGTCAACATCTTGTTCTGTAGCATTTGGAACAGTATCGATTAACTCTCCTGTAGCAGGATTAGTTACTTCAATTACTTTTCCATCGCTAGCATCAACTAATCTTCCTCCTATTAAATTCTTCATTTAATCCTCCTTATTCTTCGCCAAAGGCTGTGAATGATAACATTAAGCCACCACAAATATTAGCAGAATGTTCATCATAACCATATTCACCAAATGTAAAGACAACTATAAATGGAACACCACGAGCTTCTTCAACTAAGTTTTTATAAACTTCATCAATTCTGTCTCCTATTCCAAGTTTACGTCCTCCACAGTGAACTAAGAAATAACCTGCTGGTTCTGTAGTTAATTGACTCTTAACATCTTTTAGAGTTGTTTTAGTAGATTTAATTAATTCATCTACAGTTGCTTCCAACTGAACGATAGCAGTTTTTTCTACTACTTTATTACCTAAATTAATAACATCATCTGTAGTAGTTCTTGTTCCCATATCATCTCCAAACATAGGGTGACGAACTACGGTTAAGTTACCTAGTGGGTCTTTTACTCCTAAAGGTTTTGTGATTGATGCTACTAATAGATTTTGTCCTTTTAATTCACTTGGTTTCTTACCAATCCAATCGGCATATTTCTTTAAAGCTGATACACCATCAATCTTAACTAAAGTACGGTCATTTTTAACTTCAGTAATAAGACCATAGTTATCACTTTCACGATATGCGCCAGTATAACTTGTTACAATATCATTATCAGTATAGAAGAAAGCAACGGCAACACCATCTGAAAATACTTGATCATTACAAAATACTTTCCAGTTTCCTTCTACTGTATCGTCAGCTGCAGAACCTCCAAACATAGGAACACGACCAATGACATCTTGGATACCCATAAGATAATCTTCTTCTTCTTTTGGACTTGCTACCATATAGAAATAGTTAGGTGAATAGTTTTCCCCAGCATTTTCAACGGCAGCACGAGCTACTTTACGACCTATTTCTCTTGCGTTTTTACCTGCTTTATGAGCAGCAACTCCAATGGTCATGTTTCTATCATCAAAAGCCATAAGTCCAGCAAAGCCATCTTCACTTTCGATAATTCCATCATTAGTCATAATCATACCACTACTAGTACAACCAATGACTGGAGCTCCTTTCATTGATGACATAGCACCATTTACTACTTCTTCAACATCATCATTACATGAACAGTACATCATACCAA
>CAMMBX010000112.1 GCA_946494345.1 uncultured Mycoplasmatota bacterium
TTTACTATCTAAAATTATTATCAATTTACAAAATTCATACTTTTTTAACTTTTTTAATACCTCCTCCCTTTTTATTTTGTTAACAAGTCTCCCACTAACTATAATGTATCATACTAGATAATGTTAGTCAATAGAAAAAGAGCTAAAAAATTTCTAGTTCTCATATAAATTAACAAATTATTTTACCTTAATAAACTAACTCAATTATCTAAAAACATAACATAATACTCATCATAAGTAATATTATTATCATGTATATATTTTGCAATCTTTTTACCTACATATCGATAATGCCAAGCTTCACACTTATAACCAGTTATATCTTCTTTACTTCTTGGATATCTTAATATGAATCCATATTTATAAGCATTATCCATCATCCAAACATATTCATCACTATTAACAAAAGTATCAACACTTTTACTTGCAATATCTAAACTCATAGCAGTTTGATGTTCAGAAAAACCTGGCTTTGCCACATAATTATCAACATAATTCTGTCCATAAAGCTCTAAATATGTATTAGTAATTTCTTCTTGATCCTCATAACTTCTATATCCAGAACTTACCATTAACTCCATTCCATCTTTACTAGCAGCTTCTGCCATATCATAAAAAGCTTTCGCTACATTACGCTCTATCTCCACATCACCATCAGCTTTTACATACTCTTCATCAATAGTAACTAAATCATCAGGAACATAATCACTACTAAGTTGTCTATGCTTATTAACAAGCACATAATCATCAAACTTATCTATAACTAATGGATCAACATAATCTTCTTTATCAAAGTCCATATTTACATACAAAACAGTAGTTTCAGCATCGTCATTTTCCTTATCTTGATATTCCACATATCGATCGAAATTCTCAAGTTTTGCAAAATCAATAGATAAAAACTCTTCTATATATTTAACCTTATCTCTTTTTGCAAAATCACTAACCGATTCATCATCACCTTTTGAAATAATCAAAGAAACTTCATTATCACTATAACCTTTATCAAGTAATTTATTTATATTACTAATTAAATGTTCTTGATCATCATAATCAATCTTAGCATAATCATCAAGATTATCTTCTAAATAATCATTACTTTCAAAAGCAGCATTTAAAGTCTTATTTTCACCAATACCCATAACATAAGAATATTTAAACTTAAAAATTATACTCTTCGCCGCTACTTCACTATAACCTAAATTCTTAAGTTCTCCTATTCTATTAAAATAAAAGGCAACTATTATAATTATAACTATAATAACAGCACTAATTATAATTAAAGGCTTCTTAGCATTACTTTTTAATTTTAATTTAACTTTTTTCTTAGTCATTACATCACCTACTACCTTATAAAAGATTATAACATAGTTTTTAAAACTTTTAAACTATGTTATACTAAACTCTAAAGGTGGTGCTAAACTAATATGAAAACAGCAATAGTTTTATCTGGCGGTGGTTCTAAAGGAAGTTACCAATTAGGTGTATGGAAAGCCTTAAAAAAGCTACACATTAAATATGATATTGTTACTGGCACTTCAATTGGTGCCTTAAATGGAGTTCTAATGACTGAGAAATCCTATTTTAAAGCCAAAAGAATATGGAAGACCTTGAACTTAGAGTATCTATTTAATAAGCTCCCCCAATCTAATAGCAATATTGATGTTTTAAAATTATATGGAGATAGTTTAATAAAAGAAGGTGGTATGGATATTAAAAAAATTGAAAGTATAATCGAAAAATACCTTAATAAAAAGAAATTTTACAAAAGTAAGATAAATTTTGGATTAATAACCTATAATTTTACCACTAAAAAGCCTTTAATCTTATCAAAAAATGAAATACCAAAAGACAAACTTGTAGATTATTTAATGGCTTCAGCCACTTGTTTTCCAGCATTTAAAATGAAAGAAATAGATGGTGATAAATATATAGATGGCGGATACTATGATAATTTGCCAATAGAATTAGCCATAAATCTTGGTGCAGATAATTTAATAATTGTTGATCTAAATGACCCTGGACTAAAAAGAAAGCCTAGTAAACAAGTTAAACATATTATAATTAAGCCCAGGAACAATATATCGTTTTTCCTAAACTTTAATAAAAAAGATGCAAAAACAAATATCAAATATGGTTATAATGATACTATGAAAGCCTTTAAAAAGTTAGATGGCAATAAATTTACCTTTAAAAAGAATAGCATATCTAAATATTATTTAAAAAAGAAAGATAAAATAATAGATAACAGCGAAGCAAAATTCTTATCATCAATAGAACAATTAGGTAAAATATTTAAACTAGACGAAAGTAAAATATATAGTTGTAAAAAGTTTATTAAAATACTAAAACAAAAGATAAAAAAGGAAGAAGTTATAACTAAAGAAGATATAAAAAATATTAAAGATTTAGTTAAAATAAATTCAAAGACTATTATTTTATTCTTCTTAAGTGAATTAGAAAAAGGGAAAAAACACAAAAATCTAAGCATGGTTTTTAAAAAAGAATATAAACTTGCTAAATACCTACAAATTTTAGGAGTAAAATATGGAAAATAATTTTAAATATAGTAATGATAATAAAAGATATCATACCTTAACTTATTATTATAAGAAAAAATTTAATGCCAAAGTATGCAAAATAAGTCTCAATGCTGGTTTTACTTGTCCTAACATAGATGGTAAAGTAGGCTATGGAGGATGTATTTATTGTTCTAAGCTAGGAAGTGGAGAATTTGGAGGAAATCCTAAAGAAAGTTTGTTAGAACAGTTTGAAAAAGGTAAAAAAATGATGCAACAAAAATGGCCTAATGCTAAATTCATCGCTTATTTTCAAGCTCATACTAATACATATGCTTCTATAGAAAAATTAAAGATGTGCTTTGAACCATTTATAGAAAAAGATGATTGTCTAGGTATATCTATCGCTACAAGAAGTGACTCTATTACTGATGAATGTTTAGATTACTTAGAAGATATTAATAAAAGAACCTTTCTTATAGTTGAACTAGGACTTCAAACAATACACGAAAAGACTAGTAAATTAATAAATAGATGTTCAAGCCTAGAAAGTTTCGATGCTATGGTTAATAAATTAAGACAAAGAAATATTAATGTCATTGTTCACATCATTAATGGTCTTCCTTACGAAACTGAAGAAATGATGATAGAAACCGTTAAACACCTAAATAACTTAGATATTAATGGTCTTAAGATTCATATGTTAGGAATATTGAAAAACACTCCCTTAGAAAAATATTATGAACGAAATAAATTCAAGGTATTATCTAAAGAAGAATATGTTAATATTGTTGTAAAACAGTTAGAATACTTAAAACCAGAAATAGTAATCCACCGTCTAACAGAAGACCCTGATCCAAAGGAAATTATAGAGCCTACTTGGTTGACTAAAAAGTTCACTGTTCTAAATGAAATTGATAAATTAATGAGTAAAAACAATACTTATCAAGGTGATAAAATAGGTCAATTGAAAAGGTAAATGCAACTTTGAAAGATTAACTGCAACTTTTGAGTA
>CAMMBX010000113.1 GCA_946494345.1 uncultured Mycoplasmatota bacterium
TACATAATGAAAGAAAGTAACTTTATTACTTAGATTAGGGTTAAATGACCCCCCCTGATTAACTATTTGTAAATCGCGCATTACCATACAAATTCCTTCTTTCTTATTTACTTATTTCCTCAACTGGTAAAATCATACTTATTTCACCTTTGGCTTCTCTTGCTGCTTGCCAACATGATGAGATATTAAAACTACCTCCACCATCAGGTACCCACATCATTATTAAATTAACTAATGTTGGTAAAAAGAATACTATAATAGCAGCGGCTATTTGAGAGACAATTTTTCTAATAAAATTCTTTTGTTCTGGATCAGTTACAACTTTAAAAATTGTAAGAGCAAGACTTATAATTAAAATTATGGGAACTGCTATACATATAATATCAAAAGCTGTCTGTGTTAAAGATAGAATATTAGCTAGAGCATAATCATTACAAGCATCTGCTGTTGCTAAAATAAACATATTAAACACCTCCCTTAGATTTTTTCTCACTTACAGCAATTCCGTCACCTATATCATAGATTGTTGTATTATAATTGTCATTATTTTTAAGAAATGTAATATAGTCTTTAATTTTTCTTACTATTCCTCTTACATTCCTACTTTTAATTTCTTTTTCATTTTTATGAACAAGACCATGAAAATACATATTATCAGTAATTATAAAGCCACCTTCTTTTAGATTTCGTTCAAATAGTTCAAAAAACTTTATATTTTGAGCTTTGGCAGCATCTATAAATATTAAATCATACTTATCTTCTATTCTTGTTTTTAAAGCATCATTAAATATTAAAGTGATACGATCTTCTAAGTTAAGCTTCTTTATATTTTTTATCGCTTCTAAGTATCTAGTTTCATCACGTTCTATTGTTGTAACTTTCAAATTAGGACTACATAGGGCCATCATAATAGCTGAATAGCCAATAGCAGTACCTATTTCTAAGACATTCTTTATTTGATGTTTAATAATAAATGTAGTTAAAAAGTCTATTCCATCGGATTGCATAATTGGAATTTTATTTTCAATTGCATATTCCTTTATTTCTTTTATATGTGCATAATTGCTTTTTACCATATCCAATCACCATTTTCTTTTAATTCTTGTACTTTTGCTTCATGTTCACTAGCACTTCTAGTAAAATAAACATTTCTATTTTTATCTGCTACAAAATAAAGATAATCACTCGCTTCTGGATTAATTGCTGCATCTATACTAGATATTGATGGATTACATATTGGCCCAACAGGAAGACGTCCTGCCATTTCACTGCTTCTTGTATTATATGGATTATAAGTATTAAACATTTCACTCGTTAAATCAGAGTCCATTTCTTCATTAAAGGCATAATATGTTGTAACATCACTACCTAAATTCATACCTTGCGCTAGTCTATTATT
This sequence comes from uncultured Mycoplasmatota bacterium, assembly GCA_946494345.1. Lineage (GTDB taxonomy): Bacteria > Bacillota_I > Bacilli_A > RF39 > UBA660 > Onthousia. The sequence goes on from CAMMBX010000113.1 coordinate 1,400, forward strand.
GAAAACACTTATGATAAGACGTCTATCTTCATCTTTAACACCTTCAAGTTCAGCGATACTAGCTAGTGTTATGATGCTGTGAACATCTTCATTTTCAAGTTTTTCTTTATATTGAGCTAGTTTTTCTTCTTCTTCATCTAAAAGAGTTCTAATAATGGTTTCACTTGTTAAATCATCAGTTGTAAATTCATAAGTATCAGGGAAAAGATAACCTTCTAATGGATAGTATATTTCTTCATTTAAAATGCTATCCGTTAAAAACCAGTAATCATTTATTAAAGTAGTAAGTAAGGTTCTATCTTTTGTAGTATTAATAAAATCTTCGCTAGTAATATTAGTATTAGCAGCGATTAAATCGGCATAATCACTAATTGTTTGTCCCTCTTTAAAAGTTAATCTAATAACATTTTCATTGGTACTTCCTCTTTCTAAGGAAGAAACTATTTCATCTAAACTCATACTTTTAGTAAGAAGATATGTTGATGCTTTTAGACTGTTTGCATTGTTTAATTTTAAATACACTTTAAAAAAGAACTCATTTCTAATTAAACCTTTGTCTTTTAAAGTTTTAGCAATATTATCAGTCGTCATACCTTCAGGTATAACGACTTCAATATTGGCATTACTAGTACTATCAATGGGACTAACATTATATTGATAGTAAACAAAACATATAATTAGTAAAATACCAATAAGTGCAAGTAAAAGAGCTAATATACGTGTCTTCTTCATACTGCCAATCCCCTTAATTATTATTCTGCAGCGTTATTTTCTTCACTACTGTTAGTTTGAGCTTTAACTTCTTCTTGGATTGTTTCAAGTATCTTTTCAATTACTTGCCATTCTTTATCAGTCTCAATAGGATCTAATCTTGTAGAATCAGTTCCTGGATAATAAACACTAGCATATACTTGGACATTACCATTTTCATCCAAACTATTATCGGTGTATGCTATATAACTTTTTTTAGTTTCTTCATTATCAAAAGTAAATAAAACATCATATACTGTTTCATTTCCATAGTCATCTCTTAATTTAAATTGATTTTTTCCATCCATGTTATTTTCTCCTTTGATCTAAAAATGATTGTAATATAATTGTAGCAGCTACTTTATCTATAACTTTTTTCCTTTTTTTTCTACTAGTATCTCCTTCTATTAAAAGTGATTCTGCACTTTTAGTAGTTAGTCTTTCATCTTCTAAATAAATAGGTATTTTAATATTAGATTCTAGGAAATTTTTATATTTTAATGTAGATAGAGCCCTTTCTCCTAAGGTATTATTCATATTTTTAGGTAATCCTAAAACAAGGGCTTCAATGTTATTAGAATCTATTATAGATTTTAGTTCGTCTAAACAAGATTCTGGATTATTATCATGATGTAAGACTTTATAAGATGAGGCTATTAAGCCAGTTTTATCACTAATGGCAAGGCCAATAGTTTTAGTTCCTAAATCTAAGCCTAAATATCTCATTATTTATTTAACATACTAGTTAGTAGGACTTCAACAATTTTACTTCTATCTATTGTTTTAATTTTACTTCTAGCATCTTGATAACTTGAAATATAGCCTAAATCTCCACTTATTAGGTAACCAACTATTTGATCAATTGGATTGTAGCCTCTTTCCTTTAGAGAATCATATACTTCAAGTAAAGTTTTATGTACTTTAGCTTGATCATTACTAACTAGTTTGAATAATCTTGTTTTATCATCCATAATATCACCTCACTACAATTACTAAAAATAGTTTAGCATTTTTTTATGATAAGTTCAAGTGTAAGAGGGAAAAAGGAACCTAGTTTAGATATAACTTTTCTATAACACAAAAATAGATGGAAAAATCCATCTATTCTGAAACACTTTCAAACTGAGAGTTATATAACTCAGCATAGAAACCATTTTTCTTAAGTAATTCATCATGTGTTCCTTGCTCTACTATATCTCCATCTTTCATTACTAATATAAGATTAGCATTTTTAATAGTAGA
>CAMMBX010000114.1 GCA_946494345.1 uncultured Mycoplasmatota bacterium
TGTTGTAAAACTATAAGGACCAACATTAAAAACTATTCTTTCCATAAGTATCACTGCCTATTAAAATATTACTCCTTATAATATATGCAAAATGTTATTTTATGCCTTGATAAAGCTAATGACTCTTATAAAAAGAACATTCTTTATCATGGGAATTAATTACACCTATCGCTTGTAAATAAGAGTAAATAATAGTACTACCTACAAACTTCATTCCTCTTTTCTTCAAGTCTTTTGATATAGTATCAGATAACTCATTAGTAGTCTTATCTGTTTCATAGATAGTTTTTCCTTTAGTAAATAATTTTAAATAATTATAAAAGCTTCCATATTCATTCTTTATATTTCTAAAAATATTAGCATTATTTATACTGGCTTTTATCTTTAATCTATTTCTAATAATATCTTTATTATTTAACAACTCATTAATCCTTTCATCATCATAATTACAAACTTTATCTAAATCAAAATTATCATAAGCTTTCCTAAAATTCTCTCTTTTATTTAAAACGCATTCCCAAGATAATCCGGCTTGAAATGATTCTAATATTAACATTTCAAATAAATATTTATCATCAAAATTCGGAACGCCCCACTCTTCATCATGATATTTAATGTATATTGGATTATCTAAATTACACCATTTACATCTTTTAATCATATTATTTACCTTTCTTTGGAACAAATAATTTTTCCATATTAACATTTTCATGCTTTAATAAATAAACTTTCTTATCAATACCACCTGCATAACCTGTTAAACTACCATTTGAACCCACTACTCTATGACACGGTATAATTATCGAAATAGGATTATGACTAACTGCATTACCTATCGCTTGACAAGACATTTTTTCCTTAGTAACCATATTGGCAATATCTTTATAAGTAATAACTTCACCATAAGGTATTCCACAAAGTATTTTCCATACCTTTTTTCTAAAATCACTTCCTAAAGGACTTAAATCAAGTTCATTTATACTAGGCTTTTCTCCCTTAAAATATCTATCTAACCAATTTTTAGTCTTAACTAATATTTCTGTTTCTTTCTCTTTTAGTTCTCCTTGCAAATTAGAAAGATAATACTTCTGTCCTTTTATCCATAAACCTATTAGTTTATTATTTTTAGAAGCAAGTAAAATATCACCAATTGGTGACTTATAATGTGCAGTATATATCATATCCATATTTCTTTTAATTTAACCTTTCTAAAACTCCATTATCTAAATCATCAATATTATATAAAGTATCAAGCACATTAAATGTTTCTTCTAAATTATTTTTGGCATCAAGCCATCCTACTCCATCTGTTATCCATATAAATGTTACACCATTAACTAATTTAGATTCTTCTGCTAACATCTTATAACTTCTTGCTGTTTCATTTAATTTAGAACCATTTGACGCATAAAAATTAGCTTCTATAACATATACTTGTTTATCCGTTTTTATTACAAAATCAAATCTTTTAGTAGAAGTATTATTACCTGATAAAGCTGATAAATCCAAACCCCATTTTTTCTCTATATTATTTAAATACATTTGCTTAAAGTAATTAATACCTTTTTTATAACCTGCTTTAACTATATAAGATTCTACTAAATCTTCCATTAATTGTCCTCCACGATTCTTTCTAGCATTTGAATCAAGACCTACTTCAATACCTAAAACATAATCATATAAATTGTTAATAATATGATTTTGTAACAACTCAAATAATCCTGTTTCTCTCATAAATTTTATATAATCATTTATTGAATAAACCATTTTATTAAATTTAAATAAATATTCGTTTGTTGAATCTTTTATAAATATCTCATTTGATCTTACAGCAAGTAACAATGGTATTACTTCTAAAGTTTCAGGGTATTTAATGATAATTTCTTGAAATTCTTTTTCAATATTTTTACTACCTATTAAAGAGTTTAAAATATTTAATTCAACTTTATATTTTTCAGCACATTTATATACTTTATCAAAGTCAACATAATAATTATAATTAGATATACTAGATTTAAATTTACTTAACCACTCATTAAAATTCCTTTTCATTAATCACAATTCTCCTTTCTTTTTATTGTAATATCTAAGTATTCTTTCTCTTTATCTATTCCAATATAATTTCTATTTAATTTATTAGCTACTATTCCAGTAGTACCACTTCCATTAAAAGGATCTAGTATTAAATCTCCTTCATCAGTTGAAGAGAGTATTATTTTTTCAAGTATAACTTCTGGCTTTTGTGTAGGATGTTTCCCAAACTTTTTCTCACTAGGTTTAGTTAATGAGGACTCCCATACATCTTTAGCTTGCTTACCACCGTTTAACTCTTTCATTAAGTCATAATTAAATTTATATTTAACATTCTTTAAATCCTTTTTTGCCCAAAGGATAGTTTCTGTTGAATGTACAAAACATTTACAACTTATATTAGGAGGAGGATTTAATTTTTTCCAAGTAATATTATTTATTATTTTAAAGCCTTCTTGTTCTAAAGCCATACCTATAGAATAAATGTTATGCATAGTTCCACTTATCCAAATAGTCCCATTATCTTTTAATACTTGATAACATAATTTAATCCATTTTCTATTAAACTTATGTTTTTCTTCTATACTAATTTTCTTATCCCAATCTCCTTTATTTACAGACTTCATTTTTCCCCCGCTACAAGTAATACCATCACCCGATAAAAAATAAGGAGGATCTGCAAAAATCATATCAATACTTTTAGGTTCTATTTTCTTTAATTCTTTCAAAGAATCACCTAAAATCAATTTAAAATTTTCTTTGTCATAGTAGTATTTACTTTTCAAGCTTTACCTCCCCTATATTAATTATCATTTTCAACATTATCATAATTTGTGATAATAACTTCTTCAACAGTTCCTCTATCTTTAGCTTTCGCTCCTATATTTCTTTTCGCTTCAATATAGTGAAAGTTATAGTCTTTATAAAGCTCCTTTACTAGTGAAGTATTATAATTAGATAACATTACATAACACCCTCTTTTATCTAGGTCCTTAAATACTTCTGCTAATCTTTTATGTTCTTCTTTACCAAAGCCATTTTCCGTATAACTATTAAAAGTAGAAGTATCAGAGTCATAAGGAGGATCAAGATAGATAAAGTCCCCTTTTTTAGCATCTTTAACTGCTTCATCAAAATCAGTACTTAATATTTTAACATCATTAGTATTAAGATAAACATATACAAGTGTTAAATTACTTCCATCATAAGTATTAACTTTATTTTTTTTACCATATGGTACGTTAAACTCATTTTTACTATTAACTCTATATAAACCATTAAAACATGCTTTATTTAAATAAATAGTTCT
>CAMMBX010000115.1 GCA_946494345.1 uncultured Mycoplasmatota bacterium
TGTTAACAAGTCTCCCATTAACTATAATGTATCATGATTGTTATAATTAATCAAGTATTATTTTTCATATTTGAAACAATATCTATTATTCTTCTTAAGCAGTCTTCTTCTAGTCTTACTAATTATTCTTCTAGATATTTTATTATTTTTAACTTTATAATTAATACCTAGAAAAGTAAAGCCCTCAGTATTTTTATATATTTTAGTTTTATTATTAAACTCTAATAGATAATCTCTATTAACAATAGATTCTAATATTCTTAAAATTTCTTTTAATTTTTCTTTACTTTTATCTAAGATAATACCATCATCCATATATCTAATATAATATTTACAGCTTAATTCTTCTTTAATAAGATGATCTAAGTCATTAAGATAGAATACTGCTAGAAATTGAGAAGTATAGTTACCTATTGGAAGTCCTGTATCTTTCTTATAGAAAGTAGACATACCAAGCTTTCTAATAGTATTATTAATATAATCATGATTAGTAGTATTTAATATTTCTTTAATTAATAATAAATCTTCATTACTTAAGTATTTACTTAGCTTTTTAAGTAATACTTTATGATTAATATTATAAAAGTACTTACTAAAATCAAATTTAAGAATATAGAAAGTATTATATTTATTTTTAATCTTAACAAGATATTTATCTAATAAATATCTTGCATAACTAGTACCTCTTTCTATTCTAGTTGCACAATTACTATCTATTAAGTACTTATCTAAAGGTAATAAGACCTTTTTACACACTATATGATTAACTATTTTATCTTCTAAAGTACTACTCATAATAAGTCTTATTTTCTTCTCTTTTATAGTAAAGATATGATAATTACTATAAATATAATTACCACTATTAATTTTATCTACTAAGATATTACAATTACTATAATAATTCTTTTCAAAGAGATATAACTTCTTTTTATTTCTAATAGACTTTCTTATCTTTAAATAAGCTTCTTCTATATCTTTAAACTCTACTTTCACTTTTAATCCATCCATAAATTAATTTAGTAATAGTAATATATTTTTTACTTATAGATATATATTTATCTTTAGATATCTCTTTATAAGTATAAAGCTTATAATAGTAATAATCTAATAATTTAACTTCTACTAACATTTTTCTTTGAATATAAATTCTTTTAGGTCTTTCTAGAGTATTAGTATAATATAAGTAATAAAGTAATTTATAATTAGAATCTATAATACTGTTTTTAGTTATTTTATATTTATTATTAATATTTAGAATTATCTTATCAGTAATAATATCTATTTCTTTAAGTTTATTTTCTAAAACAAAACTACTCATAAAACTTCTCCATTTTAGAAATAATATCTTCTATATTATCTAAGTATAAACAATTCTTTAAGTTAGTAGATAGTCTATCTATTCTATTAGATAATTTACCATATTCTAAATACTTAGAATATTTATTATCAGTAAAAGTAATTGGTTTATCATAATAATAGTTAATATGACATTTATTTAATAAAGTTATTAATTCACTCATTGAATTTCTTTCAATATAAAATGTTTCTTTATAAGGTTTATCTAATAGATAACTAACAATATAACTATCATTTCTATTTACATAAATCATTACTCCTTTACGTTTAAAGTAAACTAAATTATATTCCATTTTTATCATTCTCCTATCTTTCCCTTAATGTATCAAAAAAAAAAAAAAAAAAATCAAGCATATTTGTAAATTTATAAGTTTACATAAATTTACTATTATACTTGACTAAACTATTGGCCTAACCTTGCCTTTAGTTTTATAGGGTCAGATAGTGTATAAATAGTTTCATAAATATTTACAATTCTATTATCTATCTAGTCTTTAGTGTTATTACACAAGGAAATTACCTGTTCCTTTTATCTATTCTATATAGACTTATCTATAATGCTAGGTTTAAAAGGAAATGCCGAGCCCCGTTCGAATTACTCGAAGGCGAATTGTTATTCGCGTTACCGTTGTTGTTGACATACCGAACGTTTGACGAAGATTTTGGTAATCACCTACTATAATATATTTTAATCTAATTATAGCCATTTTAATTTAGTCAGTAATCTAGAAAATACATTTCCTAGATTACTGACATCTAACTACCTAGAGTAAGAACAAACGGGTCAGATTTAGTTCCTGTACCTGAGGTTATTTGCACGTTAGATTTTAGATTCATGGATGGCCGAGCCCCGTACGAATAACCCGAAGGCGAATCGCAATTCGCGTAACCGCCGTTGCTGCTGACATACCGAACGAACGACGAACTATACGGTGTTAAGGTCCAATATGTTTCATTATTACTAGATCTGTCAAATTGTCCTGCCATTAATTCTCCAAATCTTAATAGTCCTACTTTAGCATTAGTTGCGTTAGTAGTTAATATATTACTAGTTTCACTCTGATATTTAGCAAGTCTATAACTAGCATCACTTCCTACAGTTCCAAGGTACCATATAGTACTATCTTCTATCATTGAACTATAACTACTATCCACGTAATTTGCTAGATAGTCTCCATTTAAGAATGTACCTATTGTATTTGTACTTGAAAATGTTGTATTACTTCCAAAATTCATTGTTATAAATGTTCCTGTACTTTTTAATGGTTCGGCACTTGTTATCTTTGTTCCTGTACCATTTTCGTGGCTTACTATTCTGTATAGATTATTTTCATCATTTCCAAATTTTATGTATTCTCCACTATATCTCCTTGAAAGTAATGTTCCTGATATGTCAGTATCATTATCTCCATTCAAACGATATGGATTATCTATTGTTCCATCACCATCGACAATTTTAACGTTAGATTTTAGATTTATAGATGGCCGAGCCCCGTTCGAAGTACTCGAAGGCGAAGTGTTATTCACGCTACCGCTGCTGCCGACATACCGAACGTTCGACGAACTATATGGTGTTAAAGTCCACCAAAAAAGTCCATTATTTAAATAACCATTACTATTGTTTGTTCCTCTATAACTTGTCTGATATTCATACATATTTAGTAGTCCTACAGAAGCTGTTACTGTCGTTGTTCCATCTGGTCTTATTATACTTCCCAAGTCATTAGAATCCATTGTCGCATCCCATTTAGCATCTGTTACGATAAAATTCTCATAATCTCTTAAATTACCTAAAAAACCATCTACTGTGGTATCATTTAACCATTCTTCCATATAACTTCCTTCAAAGTCTGTACTTCCACTTGAATAAGTAATTGCACTTATATTCCATTGGGTTACTAATTTAGTAGTATTTGCTTCATTATTTACAGACACCGCTC
>CAMMBX010000116.1 GCA_946494345.1 uncultured Mycoplasmatota bacterium
TAAATTTATAAAAACCCCCTCTAAAATGTGTCCACTTTCTTGACATAAGTCCCATCATACAAATACCTTCTTTCTTAGTCTTTCTAATTTAATAATATCATTTAAGTTCTTTTCTTACAAGTCTAAAAACCTAATCTTACTATTTCAAAAGTGGCATTATTACTAACGCTGTAACTGAATGCTTCACTACTAGTTTTAAATAAAAGATCAAATACAAACTTTTTATCTTTACCAATATCAGGTCCTCTATCTAAAACTATACCAATAAAACTACCAGCATTACTATTACTAACTTTTACAATTGTACCAAATGGATATTCATAACCACCTGCTAGTATTCTAACTTCCCCATATGTACCATCATAGTATGTAATACTATTACCAATATAATATCCTGAGGCTGTATAATCTCCAATATCAGCTCCATAACCACTCATTTTACCAGTAAATATTTCTCCGGCACTAGAAGGAGGTGTTGTTACTGTATTATTAGAAGACGATGAATCAGGTGAAGAAACAGGCTCAGTACTTTCTTCCTCTTGTTTTTCTTCTGTTGGTTCTTCATATTTAGCTTTAACTATTTTTTCAACTTCTTCTTTATTTTCCGTAACAGGTTCTATATTTTCCACTTCTACTACTTCAACCTGTTCTACTATTTTTTCTTCTTTAATAGCATCACTATTTACATATGTTGTTTTATTATTTACACCTATATCCTTAACATCAGGCGTAGTTGTACTGACAAGTAAACAACAGCCCATAAATAAAATAGCATTAATTATATAAACGGTTATCTTCATTTTCATCCCTCTATATTATCATAACATATAGACACATAATAAGACAATCGTTTGACAATTTTAAAATGTAAACTAGTGTTCATTATAATAGTCTTTAATAACTTCATAATCGCAGTAAGGTAAATATTTATCATTAATAGCCATATAGTTATCTCTACCTTTACCTGCAATTAAGATAATATCTTTAGGCTCAGCCATATCTAAAGCCTTATATATAGCTTTCTTTCTATTAATAATTCTCTCATAATTTGTCTTATTAGAGTCACTAACTAAATCATCTATAATTTTTTCAGGATCTTCATATCTTGGATCATCCATAGTAAAAATAACATAATCGGATTTTTCAAGAACTACTTTTCCCATGTCACTTCTTTTTTCTTTTTCTCTACCACCAGCACTGCCAGTAACAGTAATTATTCTATTGTCTTTTACTTTATTAAAGAAAGATAGGACATTATCTAAAGCATCTGTTGTATGAGCATAATCTAAAACAACAGTATATTTATCAGTAAATGGCATAATTTCCATTCTACCTTCTATTTGTTTTAAGGTACTAACTTTTTCTATTAAATCTTCAAATTTGTATTTTTGACATAAAAGACAAAGAATAGCAGCAGCTAAGTTCTCAACATTAAAACTACCTAATAAGGGAGAGATAACTTTATAAAGTTTATTATTATATTTAAAGTTAATAATAGTTTTATTTCTTTTTAATGTATAATCCTTTATCATTAAAGTATCTGTTTCTTTGTATCCATAACTAACAATTGTTCCTTTAGATTCTTTTTTAAATAATTCAAAATATTTATCATTACTATTTAATATAGAATATCCTGTATCTTTTACTTGTCTAAATAATTGACATTTGCAATCTACATAATTTTCCATAGTTTTATGAATATTTAAGTGATCTTCGGCGATATTTGTAATAATAGCATAATCATATTTAATATCATCAAGTCTATGTCTAAAGAATGCTTCACTTGATGATTCCATACAAATAGTATTACAGCCATTATCTATAAATTCTTTAAAAAATTTATATAGTCTGTCTACATCAGGAGTAGTATTTAGCATACTAAAGTGTTTATTTTTATATTTTTTACCATTAGTTCCTATATAGGCACAATCATCACTTATTAATTGATATATTAGTTCTGCTACTGTTGTTTTACCAGTAGTACCAGTAACACCTATCATACAAGCTTTTTCATAAGGGTAATCATAGAATTTAGCGCTTAGTTTTCTAAGTTCTACATTAGTATCATCTACTTTAATAACAGGAACAGTTTTTTTACCAACATCACGACTAACAACAATAGCACTGGCACCATTTTTTATAGCTTCATCAATGAAATCGTGTCTATCAGCAGTAACTCCCATTGTACATACAAAGATATCACCTGGTTCTACTTCTTTTGAATTTATTTTTATAGATTTTATCAATCTATCATCATCAATATTATATAATTCATTTAATTTTTTCAAAAACATCACCTACTATAAAATACATTATTACAACAAATGCGTTACAATTATTATATCTCATTTTTTAGAAAAGAAAAAGACTCCTTTAGCAAGAAATCTTTATATTGTTGGAGTTAGAACGAGGCGAAAACTACCTTTAGTATAATCAGAACCGTTACGATTATTTGACTTAAATACACCTGCGCCGATGTCAGTACTGCTACTACCACCTTTGATAAACCATTGACCATTATCATCGACCATAAATACAGTATCATTATACCAATCGCTTGTCTCTGATAAGCCATGACTGATGCATTCTCCTCCATTACATGCAGTTAATACATCATCGTTAGCATATTTATTATAATATTTTTTCTCTGGCATAGTATTAAATCCACTACTTGCTACTATGTCATTATAATTTGCCATTACAAACTCCCAAGAGCCACCACTCATATCATATATTCCATAAATATTTCCAGTGGTTGAGGCTCCAGTTCCATTTATATCTATATCATATGTATACTGACATCCATAATCAGTATTTCCATTACTTGGACTTCCATAACTACATCCTGTTGTATATGTATCACTTTTATTTTGATAGATCTCTTTATTAGAACCACTAAAATTAGTATTCCCTAATTTTCCATATTTACTTTGACTAAGATAACTAACTACTGCCCACTCGTCATTCTTCATCATATGAGTATCTACATTACTACTAAATCCATATCTATTACCATTATCATTCATCTTCTGTGATACTGCAAAGGCATTACTTACATTTATATTCCTCCAACTAGTTACATTTGGTTTTATCATAGCATCTAAACTTATTGTATTATCTCCTCCATTAGTTACATCAGGATTAGAACTACTTGTCTCAAACTTTCCTACCCATATACCACTTAACTCCTCATCACCAAAAGTAAAGGCATCAGGAGTATACCAACTATTAGATTGTATGCCATCGCTTACTACATACTTTG
>CAMMBX010000117.1 GCA_946494345.1 uncultured Mycoplasmatota bacterium
GCTTACTTCTAATCATGGAGATATCTCATTTACACAGTTTTCCTTACACACTCTTTTAAGTTACTCTTTTGTTATATTAAATCCAAGACTATACATTTTTTGTTTTAGTTTATATTCTAATTCTTTGCCTGAATATTTTTTACTTAGTTTATTATAATATTTTTGATACTCTTTTTTGGCAATCTCTTCATTTTCACTTATATCTATATTATTTAAAACCTCTTTAATAATATCTTGATGAAAACCATTATTTATTAAATCCATCAAAAGTTTTTGTTTTAATACTTTTGCACTTTTGTTGTGATTAGTCTTAATCTTTTTGAAAATTATTTTTTTTAGTTTTTCTTTTTCTAAGTCTTTTGAATATTCTTCTAAAGCTTCTATATAGTCACTATCTATTAAACCCTTTTTTTCTAATTCTGATACTATTTTTTTAGGTCCTTTATAAGTTGTTATAATACTATTATGAATATAACTTTTAGCATAGTTCTTATCGTTTATATAACCCTGCTCTTCTAGCTTTTTTATTGCCATATCTATATGTTCTTTACTATAACCTTTATCTTTTAAATAGTTAGTTACTTCATTTTTAGTTTTAATCGTTTTCTTTAGTAGCTTTAAAGCTTGATAGTAACTTTCATATTTTTTGTTTTCCTTAAGAATCTCATCTAATTCTGTTTCTTCTATATTTTTCGTTATTAGTAATTCATATTTAAGTATTATCTCTTCATAAAAATCATATGTATTAAAATTATCTAAATAAATAGTATATAGACCATTAGATCTTTTTTTAAATTTTTCTATTTTCACTATTTCACCTCTAGTTTTATATAACAATCAATTAACAGTTTAAGTGTACTATATAAAATATACGTTCGTCAATATGTTTTTTCTTTTTCAGAAGATGTTTTAGCAAAGAAAAAAGTAGTTGAATTAGTTATCTTTTTCAACTACTTTTACTTTACCTTCTAGTATTTCTTCTAAAGCTCTACCAATATTTTTTTGACATTTATATTGGTTTAGAGCTAATTGATAGTGTTCGTCTTTAGTCATTTCTTTACTACGACGAGCGGCGATATGGACTAATTCATACTTTGAACTTACAATATTTAATAGTTTATCAATAGATGGATATATCACTTTATCACTCTCCTTATTATTATCTTATAATTATAGAGAACATTTTACAAGTGAAATGACAAAATTAGACACTTTTATAATAGAAAAGCCAAGAAATAATCTCGGCTTATCTAAAGTTACAGCATGAACCCTGATCGATATTACAACAAACATTTTCTTCACAACAAGTATATCTAGGACAATAAGTATGTTTAAAAATGTGATGATTAATTATTCTTGTATGGATTGGACATACGTGAGGTACTTGATGAACGAAGGTTCTATTTATTTGACGTTCTTGTACTGGTTCAATGATTGGAGATTCACTGTCCATCATTTCCATGTTTTGACCCATTCCCATACTATTGTTATTCATATTGATATCAATATTCATATCTTGATCAACAACATTATTATTGCCGTCAATAGTTGATGTCATATCAATAGCTTGATTATTAAATAGCATATACTTTTCCTCCTTTAGTATTAGGATATTCTCTTAGGAAGAAAGTGTATAAATTATTTGCCTAAAATGGCATTTTAAAGTTACCATTTTTCATTTGTTTCATCATTTTTTTCATGTTTTCAAATTGGGTTAATAGTTTATTTACTTCTTGAACTGATAGACCACAGCCTTTAGCAATTCTGGTTTTCCGAGATGCTTTGATGATATTGGGATTTCTTCTTTCTTCTTTAGTCATAGAAAGGATTATTGCTTCAATGTGAGCCATTTGTTTAGGAGGTATATTTATATTTGTAAGTCCCATTTTCTTAGCTCCTGGTATTAATTTTAAAATATTTTCAAGAGGTCCTAGTTTTTTTATTTGTTTTAGTGTTGATAAGAAGTCTTCAAGATCAAACTTACCTTGCTGCATTCTTTTAGCAGTATGCTCTGCTTCTTTTTCATCTATGGCGGATTCCGCTTGTTCTACTAGAGATATAATATCACCCATACCAAGAATACGCCCAGCCATACGTTCTGGATCAAAGGAATCTAAGCCATCTAGTTTTTCACTAGTACCAATAAACTTAATAGGAACATTAGTTAAGTGTCTTACTGATAAGGCAACACCACCTTTAGTATCACCATCTAATTTAGTTAGTATTACGCCTGTTAGTTTTAATTTATCATTAAAACCAGTTATAACATTAATAGCATCTTGACCCATCATGGCATCTATTACAAGTAAAGTTTCCTCTGGAGAAACTGCTTCAGTAATATTTTCTAACTCATCCATTAACTCTTCATCTATTTGCAAGCGTCCTGCAGTATCTATTAGAACGTAATCATAACCATTTTCTTTAGCATAGTTAATAGCATTTTTACTAATTTCTACAGGATTATTTTTTCCTTCGCTATAGACTTCAATATTAAGTTCTTTTCCTAATTGTTTTAATTGATCAATAGCGGCAGGACGATAAACATCACAAGCGACCATAAGAGGCTTCTTACCTTTTTTCTTACGCAAGTAATTGGCAAGTTTTCCGATAGTTGTAGTTTTACCACTACCCTGTAGTCCTACTAACATAAGTATGGCAGGATTACCATTAAGGTTTAGAGGAGCGGCATCTCCTCCTAGTAATTCTGTTAATTCATCTTTAACAATTTTTACAAATAAATCTCCTGGTTTAATGCTAGTTCTAACTTCTTCTCCTAATGCTTTCTCTTTAACATTATTAACAAATTCTTTAACAACTTTATAATTAACATCGGCTTCAAGTAGGGCAAGACGTATTTCTTTCATCATATCGCCAATATTATCTTCAGTAATTTTTCCATAGCCTTTTATTTTATGTATAGCATTTTGTAATCTATCTCCTAGACTTTCAAACATTTAAGACACTTCCTTTTCTTTTAATATTATACCTGATAGAACAAATAAAACAAAATAAATTTTGTTTTTACCTTGTCGTTACCTCCAAGGCTTCCTACTTCATAGATAGAGTAACCTCTATTCTCCATAGGCTTAAACTCCGATAGTCACTACCGTACTAATTTAATTTTGTTATTTAATTATTTCTTATCTATATAAAACATTATCTATACTAA
>CAMMBX010000118.1 GCA_946494345.1 uncultured Mycoplasmatota bacterium
GATTAGGAATTACTAGAGCATTATTACAATATGATGCATCTACTCCAGCAGATTCAGAGAATAGTTTCCGTAAGGTATTGAAAGCAGAAGGATTTATTACTCGTGATGCACGTAAGAAAGAACGTAAGAAACCAGGTCTTAAGAAAGCAAGACGTGCTCCACAATTTAGTAAACGTTAATCTATTGTTTCTAAAGTACTGTTTAATCAGTACTTTTTCTTTTTGTATAAATTTTGATATCTGTTTGTGTTATTATATATACAAGACCTGAGGTAGGTAGTTAAATTCTAAGCGTATGTTAAGTACGTTGCCCCTCAGGCATTTTTTTGTTATACTTTATTTATGAAAAAGTGTTTGAGTAATTTTGATTTAAAACTTATTGCAATAATCACCATGACAATAGATCATATTGGCGTTGTTTTTGGGACGCCTTTTTATAATTTCTTAAGAGCAGTAGGAAGGTTATCTTTTCCTATTTTTGCTTTTTTATTAACAGAAGGATATATTCATACTAAGAGTTTTGGTAAGTACTTTTTAAGACTTTTGGTACTTGCAGTTATATCAGAAGCTATCTATGATTATGTTTTTTATGGTAGTTTTATTTGTATGTATGCTAATAACATTTTTTTTACTCTTGCTTTAGGACTTTTAACTTTGTTTTTTTTAGATAAAAGTAAAATGTTAATTAAGAAGTATTTTAAAGATAAAGTTGATTTAGTTATAATATTACCTATTACGTATCTATTAATTATTGTTATTATGGGATTAATGGGAGAGTTTTTAAATTTTAGTTATGGAATGTTAGGTATTCTTGTTATTAGTTTTTTCTACTTATTTAAAGAAAACTTTCTTCTTACCCTCTTATCAGTTAGTTTATCAACATTAATATTTGGTGAGCCTATGCAATGTTTTTCAATATTTTCTTTAATATTTATTTATTTTTATAATAAAAAACTTGGTAAGAGTTGTAAGATGTTTTTCTATTTATACTATCCATTACATATATTAGTTTTAGGACTTATTAAGATGCTTTTGTAGGCTTTCAATGTTTCTTTTAGTCTTTTTTGTCATAGACTATTTTAGAGGTGAAGTGTATGTTAAATTTAACACTATTACAACAGATGTTAGTTGTAGCGATTGCTCTTAGTGTTATAACTTGTGCTTTTATCCAGAAAACAAAGAAGTTTTTTCCTTGTTCTAGCTGTTTAGTTATTTATAATTTAGTAGTTAATTTTGTAGTAGGGATACTTTTTTGTATAACTTTTACGAGTGTAGGTTTTCCTAATAGTTTATGGGTATCTTTCTTTAGTTTTATAGGTGCTGATACTATTTATAAGTCTTTAGAAGGTAAACTTAAAAATTATTCATCTTTGGTTAATGCTGATTATATTACTGTAAAGAAGTCTAATATTATTAGTACTAATACGAAAGGAAGTGATAAGTAATGGAAAAACCTATTTATCCTAGTCCTTATATGCGAATAACACAAGGGTATATGATGGGAACACATGCTGATAGTTATGCAATTGATGATGCAGGTAGTGATAGTGGTATTGATTTTATTGTCGCTCCTTTTACAGGTGTTATTAGAAAAATATATACTAGTGATGCTAATGAAGTATGGCTTGAGAGTAGTGAGCCGGTAATTTATCCTGATGGTACAGTAGATTATATGACGATGATGTTTGCTCATGATAATGATGTTTCTAATCTTTTTGTTGGTAAGGTAATAAATCGGGGAGAAAGATTTTATGAAGAAGGTACCAAAGGTAATGCTAGTGGTAATCATGTTCATATGGAATGTGGAAGAGGTAAGTTTACTGGTAGTGGATGGCATCAAAATAGTGCAGGTTATTGGTCTATTAATAATGGGAAGAATCCTACAGATTGTTTGTGGATAGATGATAGTATTACGGTTTTGAATAATTATGGCTATACTTTTAAAAGAATTGAACCTGAAGTTGTTTCTCCTAGTGAAGATATACCGGTAGATGATGATACTCCTGTTGTGGAAGAACCAGTTATAGAAGAGCCTACAGATACTGATATAAATGATTCAGATAATAGTGATACTACTAATACAGATACAAGTGTTGATAGTGGTAATGAGGTAGTTAAACCTAAACTAATATTTACTTGTAAAAGTGATGATATTTATGCGATAGAGTTAAAGGCTGGACAAAAGTTATATTTAGAATAAAAAAAGAGTCAAATGACTCTTAACCTAGGGCGACATCTAATATCATCATTACCATAAATCCTAGAATTGTGAATAAGGCCATAAGGTCTTTTTTCTTGTTAGTTTGACTTTCTGGAATTAGTTCTTCTACAACTACATAAATCATGGCTCCTGCTGCAAAAGCTAGTAAGAATGGTAGTATTAATTGAATCTTTAAGACTAGAAGTGCTCCAATAACTGCTGCAATTGGTTCTACTATTCCTGATAGTTGTCCATAGAAGAAGGCTTTACCTCTTGTATATCCTTCACGCCTTAATGGAAGAGAAACAGCACTACCTTCTGGGAAGTTTTGAAGTCCTATTCCAAGAGCAAGTGTTAGGGCACTTGCAAGAGTTGAGCCTGTTAAGGAGTAAGCAAGGGAACCAAAGGCAACTCCTACAGCCATTCCTTCTGGGATATTATGTAATGTAATTGATGATATTAACATAAAACATCTTTTAGCTTTACTACTATTTTCATCTTTTCTTTTTTTATCTAAATAATCATAGATTTTATCACCAATAAATAGTAAGATTCCGCCTGATAAGAAACCTAGTGATATAACTATCCAACTATTCATCTTTAACTCTTCGGCCATCTCAAGAGCAGGTGATATTAAGCTAAAGAAACTAGCGGCTACCATGACACCGGCGGCAAAACCTAAAAGAGCGTCCATGAGAGTTTTATTTACTTTTTTAAAAAAGAAAACGATACTTGCTCCTAAAGCTGTTATACTCCAAGTAAAGATGCAGGCAAGAAATGCTTGTAACACTGGGGATAAATCATTAAATGAATCTAACATTATAACACCTCTAGTTGTAGGTTATGCAAAGAGTGTTAATAGTAGTGGGCTCAAAATAGAAAAGTAAAATTTTATTAACTGTATATAATATAATGAACACTAATTTAATATATA
>CAMMBX010000119.1 GCA_946494345.1 uncultured Mycoplasmatota bacterium
AAAGATACAGCATTATTATCAAGTTATACAACAACTCCTATTGCAAGAAGAATTCTTTTAGATATAATTGATGCTCTAGGTATAGAAAAGCAAGAAGGAGGGGTAGAAAAAGACTGGGAATGGACTGATAAAGTCTACTATGAAGTAGCAGATGTTGTAGGTAAAACACCAAAAGAAGCCAAAGAGTTACTTGAACATTTCTCTATTGAATACTCTGGTAGTGGAGAAAAAATAATAAGTCAATCTCCAATTGCTGGAACAAGATTAGAAGATGGAAGTACTGTAAAATTAATGCTAGGAGATTAGTATAATTTTAATTGTTAATCATAAAATTAAATGACTAGAGTTTGTCAAATAGTAAAATTCATATAGAATAACAAAAATACTTATGCTATAATACTTGAAGAAGAAAGAGGCGATAAGTGTGCTATTACTTACAAAAGCAGTATTTGCAATTATGATTGGATTTTTATTTAGTGTAGTTTTAGGACTTATTCTTCTACCACTTTTAAAAAAGTTAAAAGTAGGTCAAAGAATAAGTAGCTACGTAGGATACTCTCACAGAAAGAAAGAAGGTACTCCTACAATGGGAGGATTAATTTTTATTATTCCTACCGTTTTAATTACTATAGGATTACTAATTACTGATAAGATACCTTATTCAGATAATCTTGCTATAGTTTTAGTAGTATTCCTAGGTTTTGCTATAATTGGTTTCTTAGATGATTTTTTATCATTAAAAAAACATAATAATGAAGGACTTACTACATATCAGAAACTCTTAGGTCAAGTAATAATATCAACAATATTTTTCTATATTTATATGAGAAATGGGGGACAAACTTCCTTTGTAGTAGGAACACTTGGTATCGATATCGAACTTACTTGGCTATATGGACTATTTATCTTATTTATTCTAATTGGAGCCTCTAATGCCGTTAATTTAACTGATGGACTAGACGGTCTTGCCGGAAGCTTATCAGCAGTAGCTTTTATAGCTTTTGCTCTTATTTCCTTTGTAGTAGGATTTGAAGATATTGGTATTTTTTGCTTAATATTAGTAGGTTCACTAATTGGCTTTTTAGTTTATAATACTCATCCTGCTAAAGTATTTATGGGTGATACTGGTTCTCTTGCCCTCGGTGGTGTTATGGGTGCCGTTGCTATACTTACTCATAGAGAACTTACTTTATTAGTTGTTGCAGGAGTATTTGTAATTGAAACATTATCAGTTATTTTACAAGTATTTTGGCTAAGATTCTTTCATAAAAAATTATTTTTAATGACACCACTCCATCATCATTTTGAAAAACTTGGTTGGCAAGAAACTGATATTGTTAAACTATTTGTAGTCTTTGGACTATTTCTAGCGATGGGTGGTATTATCTTTGGAGTATGGTTATAGAAAAGAGTGATTAGATGAAGAAAAAAGGTTTAGGTTTGCCTTTATTAATCACAGTAATACTCTTAGTAACATTTGGACTTATAATGATATATTCAGCTTCAAGTATTTGGGCCGAATATAAGTTTCACGATAGTTTTCACTACGTGAAACAACAAGCATTATTTACAGTAATAGGATTTATAATAATGTATATAGTTAGTAAGATAGATTATAATATCTATTTTAAGAAGGCAAATATCATCTTAGGTATTTGCTTTTTATTATTAATTTTAGTTTTAATACCCGGTATAGGTAGTATTAGAAATGGTAGTCGTAGTTGGTTTGGAATAGGACCATTTGGTGTGCAACCTAGTGAGTTTATAAAGCTAGCTTTAATAATATTTACAAGTAAATACTTAGTTAATAGTAATAAGTTTTTAAAAAGTTATAAGAAAGGAGTTATTCCCATACTAGGAATCGCTTGTCTTGCTTTTGGACTTATTATGTTACAACCTGATTTAGGTACAGGTTTAGTTTTAATGGTCTCAATTATCGCCTTACTTTTTATCGCCGGAGTTAATATGAAGTTTTTCTATATTTTAGGAGTAATAGGAGTAATAGGTGTTGTAATATTAATTGCCATAGCCCCTTATCGAATGGATAGAATAACATCATTTTTAGATCCATGGAGTGACCCTTTAGGTACAGGCTTTCAAATAATCCAGTCTTTATATGCGATAGGACCAGGTGGACTACTTGGAACAGGCTTCTTAAATTCAAGACAAAAACACTTTTATTTACCAGAACCCCAAACAGATTTTATCTTTTCTATTATCTGTGAAGAGTTTGGAGTAGTAGGAGCGATTCTTATAGCATTTCTTTTCTTCTTACTTTTATACTTTGGTGTAAAGATAGCCTTAAAATCTAATGATTTATTTGCCAAGTATCTAGCTTTTGGTCTTGTATTTCAAATACTATTTCAAGCCTTAATGAATCTCGCAGTAGTAATAGGCTTGATACCTGTAACTGGAGTTACCTTACCTTTCTTATCTTATGGAGGAAGTTCACTTTTAATAAGTTTATTAAGTGTAGGAATTCTTCTTAATATCGCGAAAAAAAATAATCAGTAACGGTATATTATATTAATAGAGATACTTATATAAATTTGTGATCCCAAGTTGTGAATTTAAAAGTAATAGAATAAGTATTTAAAATAATATATTGAAGGAGGTTATGCTTATAAACGATTTAATAGAAAAAGAAGATATTAAAATTGAAAACATGATATACGAAGTTAGAGGGAAGCAAGTGATGCTTGATAGTGACTTGGCAGAACTTTATAAATGTAAAAACGGAACTAAGACTATTAATTTAGCGGTTAAGCGACATATTAATAGATTTCCAGAAAGGTTTATGTTTCAGTTAACTGATGAAGAAGTAAGCAAGCTTTCAAGGTTTCAAATTGAAACCTTGAAAGGCAGAGGACATAATGTTAAATATTTGCCATATGCTTTTACAGAACAAGGAGTTGCAATGCTTGCAACTATACTTAGAACCCCCTGTTGCTGAAGAAGTTAGTATCAGGATAATGGATGCTTTTGTAGCGATGAGAAAATATATTTCAACTAATCTAATTGACC
>CAMMBX010000120.1 GCA_946494345.1 uncultured Mycoplasmatota bacterium
TACTTTATATGTACTCCTTGAATATAAATCGCATTTAAGTGTATTATAAGCTATTATTGAAGATTTTACAACTACTTAATTTTAAAAATATATTGCAAACAATTAGTAGAAGCTCTCATCATATAACCATAATAACTAGCTTTAACCCTTACTAACTTCTCTTTATCATGTAAATCTAGATATTTAATCTTTCTTTTAATCCTTGTTTTAACCTTATTATTTATTCTAATAATAAGCTTATTATTTCTTAAAATAAATCTATATCCTATAAAAGTAAAACCACTACTTAACTTATATATATTAGTCTTCTTATTAATTTCTAACTTTTCTTTAACAAGTTCTTTTTCTATAACACTCTTAATATATTTTAATCTCTCTTTATCATAATCAAATATAACCCCATCATCCATATATCTTATATAATATTTACAACCAAATTTCTCTTTTATTAAATGGTCTACTCTATTTAAATAGAAAATAGCAAGTATTTGACTAGTTACATTACCTATAGCAAGTCCTTTATGATAATTATATCTAGGTACTCTTTTAAGTTCATCTTTATGATTAAAAGATAAATCTTTTCTTAGTTCTCTATTTATAATACTATCTATTTCTCTATTAACATAACTCATATTAGAACTATATATAATATCTTTAAGTAAAGATATTATTCTCTTATCCTTATATATCTTATCTAACCTTTCTATTAATACATCATGATCTATATTATAAAAGTATTTCTTAATATCAAACTTAAGGACATATATTTCCCTACCTTCTCTTTTTAAGTTATTAATATACTTCTTACAAAGCTTAAAAGCATAACTACTACCCATACCAATTCTCGTGGCAACATTACTATCTATAAGTCTAGGTTCTAAAACAGGTTTTAATATGTATTCACTAACCATTTGATTAACTATTTCATCAGTTAAGTTCTCACTCATAATAACTCTATATTTAGGATCTTTAATTAAAAAGATATTATACTTCCCATGATGATATTTAAAGTCTTTTAAAGAATTATATATACTGACAAGATTACTTGATAAGAACAAGTTATACTTAAATAATTTTTCTTTATGTTCTGTATTTTTAACAACAAGTCTATAACTATCAAGTATTTTATTATAATCTACTAACGTATCGTAACTAACATAACTCTTTTTCATTCTTTAATACTCCGTAAGCAAGTTTTCTAATAGTAACTACCTCATCTACTAAGCCTTTATATTTCTTAAAACTAATTATTTTATTTAAGTATAAATATTCAAAATAGTAATCAACCATGGATAGACTAACTATAAAGTCCTTCATATATTTTTCTCTAATTCTATTACTATCTCTATTAACAATATATGAATTAAGTAATCTAATAAGATTAAATAACTCTTCTTGCAAGTTCTTCTTTAAAACGGCCTCACTCTTAGGAAAGTTTCTTGAAAATTCTACCACATCACTAACAAGAACTTTAGTATTTTTCATTATTTTAAATGTGTCATTCTTCTCCATAACAACCATACTCCTTAACATAATTCTTACTTTTATTTTTAAGTCTTAAATAATCACTATTATTATCACAGTAATACTCTCCTATCTTAGAACTAATAACTGCAATATTAAAGTGATATTTTTCTTTAAGTACTAACAAATCATCTAACAGATACTTAGAAAGTATTAACTCCTCACAATATTTTATTTTAAAAAGATAAGAGACTATCTTAGCATCAATACCATAAGTTACAAGTTTATCTTTATTTTTAATAAGTAATAAATACTTAGCATAATCTTTTTTATAATAATTATATTTGTTTAAAGGTGTTCTTTTCTTCATACTAACTCCAAAAAAGAAGTAATACATAAAAACATACTACTTCTTACTATCAAATTATTTTAATATAGGGATAGTTCAAGAACTTTATTCTAAGTTAATGAACATCTATATTATATATTTAGGGCAAAGCCCTGGGAATTAAACTTGTTTCCATTCAAAACTTCCTCTGTTTGCAAGCCTTAGCCGGCAAAACTCGGTGACACTAGATAATTCTAGCCTTAGTAGGAATCTGGACGGACGGCGTTGTTGTTATTCACATTGTTGTTATTCAGATTCTCATTCTCATTCCATACATTAGCATTACCATTATTGAAATCGGCCGGCGAACCAAAAAGACCGAAACGTAGCCACAAAAGAAAGGGTAACACCAAAGAAAGAGCACGTCACATACAGTTTAATCCCCGAGGCAAATGAGGAGTCATTTGCCTAATTCTACCTAAAAAATTGTATATGGACTACTAGCAGTCCCATCTCCAGACGTAAACCCGTTTTCAGTGGTCACATTGATAACTGGACGGACGGCGTTGCTGAACCTCACATAGTTGAGATTCAGACTCTCACCCTCATCCCACACACCAGCACTACCACCATCGAAAACGGCCGGCGTCATACTCCAATAATACATTTCAGAATCCCCAGGATTTAAATAACTATCTGTTGTTACTCCAGGATTTTCTCCTCCTAAAACTAATTCATCTGCCGTTATTAGTCCTGCTTTTAATCTATAACTTCCCCCATAACTTTCACTTGTAACAGGACACTTCAAAGTTGGACTATTTTCTTTTGTATATCCTGTTGCTGATTGTCCTAATCTATCATAACTTGCAAAAACATTATAATTCATAGAAGGAAAACCATAGTCAGTGTCTTTTTTATATCCACTACTATCACTACAAAATCTTCCTCCTGTTACTTTACTATCATAACTACTACTTCCTAATGTATTTTTATACCATGTATCTACTTCTTTCTTTATAAATGAATCTATTCCATTATCATAGGTATATCCACTATATTTAGGGTTATCAAACTCTAAATTATATGGACTTACTCCTACTGCAAATGAATGTGCTAAATCACTATTATCTGGACTTGCACTTGTTCCATTATATATTAGTCTTAAACTTCCATCTCCATTTACTCTTACTATCTTCCAGTACATTTTAT
>CAMMBX010000121.1 GCA_946494345.1 uncultured Mycoplasmatota bacterium
ATGACAATTATGGACTTTACCTTATTTTATCTAGCCTTTATCTTTACAGTAGTAACTGGTACTATTATTTCTGTTCAAAGTATAAATGATGGGATTACTTATAAGAAGTACTATGATACTTTAAATAAACTTGGACTTAGTAAAAGAAATATTTTAAAGACAGTTAGAAAACAATTGCTTATATATTTCTTATTCCCAGTAATACTTCCATTTATTATTAACTTCTTTATAACTACAAGCTTAAATCATGTCTTTTCAGCTTTTCTACCTACTAGTATGACCTATCTATCCTTTATCTTCTTAAGTTCCCTTTTATTCTTAATTATCTATTTAATCTATTACTTAATTGCTTATTTTTCATTTAAAAGATGCTTGGAGTGATAATATGAAAAATAGTAAATTACTTATAAAAATAGTAACAATTATTATTACTATTTTTCTTGTTTGTTTTATAATTTATGCCGTTAAATTAGGACTTTTAGAAGATAAAGAGATACTTGTTTCCTATATGAAATCATTAGGATTTATCGCTCCCTTATTCTTTTTATTCTTACAAGTTTTCCAAGTAGTATTTCCTGTTATTCCAGGAGGAGCTTCTTGTCTTGCTGGAGTACTTGCTTTTGGACCTCTTGCAGGTTTTATCTATAACTATTTAGGTCTATCTATTGGTAGTGTTATATCTTATTCTTTATCAAAAAAATATGGTCTTAAAATAATATATAAATTATTTGATAAAAATTTAGTAGATAAATATCTTAATTATATTAAAAATAATACCTTTAAAAAGATATTCTTCTTAGGAATATTAATGCCAGGTGCTCCTGATGATTTGCTTTGTTATGTGGCAGGTATTAGTAATATTACTTTGAAAGAGTTCATATTATATATATTGCTAGGTAAACCTTTAACTTTGATATTTTATAGTATTTTTTATGTGATATTTTGATATTGACTAAAAATAATTACCTGCTAAAATAAATATTGGAGTGATAAAAATGAACATAAAAGTTACCTCTTTATGTGTAGGTAATATTAATAAAAAAGAAATCATTAAAAAAGAGCTTAAGCCTAATAGCTTCTGTAGAGATGTTATATGTATTCCTTATAAGGAAGATGCTTTATTAATTAAAGTAGGAGCTGGATATGTAGATTTTGATACTTTAGAAGAAGAGAAAGATTTAGCAGCTATATATAAAAAAATTGATTCATCAGGAAATTTTCAAAATGGATGTGGTATTTTAAGAGACACTATTCCTTTCTTTGATGAAGATGGGCTTTTTTATGTAGATTATGATATGTTAAGAGAAGTTGATTATCCTTTTGAAGAGGAGTGTGTCTCATTTAAAAAATTAAAGAAAATAAGGGAAGGTTATGGAAAAGGTATTAATAATTGAAGATGATAAAGTAATTAGAGAAGAGTTATCTATTCTTCTTTCTAATAATAATTATGAAGTTAGTAGTACAACTTGTTTTCTAAATATTGAAGAGGTTATAAAAAATGTTAATCCTGATTTGGTCTTATTAGATATTACTTTACCTAATACAGATGGCTATGAAGTGATTAATAAAATAAAAAAAGTTACTACTAAACCAGTTATCTTTGTAACTAGTAGGAACACTTTAGAAGATGAGATAAAGAGTTTAAGTAGTGGAGGATATGACTTTATTACTAAACCATATAATAAAGAATTATTACTGCTTAAAATTAGAAAATGTTTAGATGAAGTTAATCCTAAAAATCATAAAGAACTTGTAGTAAATGGGGTAGTATTAGATTTACATTTATCTTTAATTAAATATCAAGATAAAGAGATAGAACTAACTAGGAATGAGTTTTTATTAATGTATTATCTATTCTTAAACTATCCTAATACTTTATCTAAAGATATGTTAATAGAGTATTTATGGAATGATAAATTCTATTTAGATGAGAATATCTTAATAGTTAATATAAATCGTTTAAGAAATAAATTAAGAGATATAGGACTAGATGATTTTATTAAAACAGTAAGAGGTGTTGGATATAAATTATGATGTTTTTAGAATACATAGAAGAAAAGATCTTTTTTATAATAATTAGTTTAATCTTTACCTTATTTCTTAGTATTTATCTCTTATTAATAGGAGTTAATGTTGGTATGATCATCTTACTTGCTATTCTAATAATTGTTTTTATTTTTATATCTTTGTTAGTTAGTTATATTTTAATTAAGAAAAGGTATGTTAAAATAGTTAATCTAGTAGATTCACTTGATGAGAAATATCTAATTAAAGAAGTAATAGATAAGCCTAAGAATTTAGAAAATAGAGCTTATTATTATGCTTTAGATAAGGCTTGTAAAGCTTTAAATGATAAGCTAAGTGAAGTAGAAAACTCTAAGAATGAGTATCTTGACTTCTTAGATAGTTTTATTCACGAGATTAAGACACCAATTTCTGCCTTATCGCTTTATGCTGATAATAATGATGATGAAAGAATTAAAGAAGAAGTTTTAAAGATTAGTAGATTAGTTGATAAAATGTTATTTTATGCTAGAAGTGATGTTGTAGAGAAAGATTATTTTATTAAAGAAGTAACATTAGCTGACCTTGTTCATCCTGTATTATTAGAGTATAAGAATTATCTTCTTAATTATCATATTAAAGTAGAAGTTAGTAACTTAGATAATTTAGTTGTTTATACTGATATTAAATGGTTAAATTTTATAATAGGGCAAATACTTAGTAATTCTTTAAAATATCAAAATAAAAAGAATAGACTTGTGAGGATTAAAGGAATTAACAATAAAAATAGTATACAACTAGAGATATATGATAATGGTGTTGGAATAAAAGAAAGTGATTTGAGTAAGGTCTTTGATAAAGGTTTTACTGGTAGTAATAGAAATAAAAAGAATGCTAGTGGTATAGGACTTTATCTTACAAAGAAACTATGTGATA
>CAMMBX010000122.1 GCA_946494345.1 uncultured Mycoplasmatota bacterium
AAAATAAGGGTTGGAGAGATTTTGACTTTATAAAACTGTCAAAGTCAGGATAATAACATATTTACGATATTTATTCTAGATTTATGTTAAAAATAATGCTATGATTATTAAAAAGGTGATAAATATGGAGCAGTATATTAAAGTTAAAAATAAGAAGATTAAATTTAAAACAGTAACTGAATTTAAAGATAGAATAAAAAGTTTTAGATTTTATCTTTATCCAATCAAAGAAGGATTATGTTATCCTAAAAAGAAAATGATTAACACATATTTTGTTTGTCAAAAATTAGATATAGTTGTAACTGATAAAGAAAGAAATATTCTTGCCATTTATAATAGTATTAAAACAGAGAAATTTATAAGACCAAGACTAAAAGCCTATTACATCTATCTATTACCAGAAGGAAGTGCTAAAGATTTAAAAGTTAATGATAAATTAAAAATAATTACAAAAGGAAATGATTAAAGTCATTTCCTTTTATTAGTTAGATAGTTCAATAGTAAATGGATTTTCTTTAGTACCATCACCACCTGTTATTACTACATTTGATTTTAAATTTAAGGCTGGCTTGATGGCACTAGCATCATTTATAACTATAAAATTTGAACTGCCATTAAAATAACTAAAACGCATGCTATCAATATTATTAGAAGGTGTTAATAACCAATACGAATCATTTTTAATATTTCCTGTTTTAAATTTTCCTGACATTAACTCTCCTAATCTTAATAATCCTACTTTAGCTTGAGTTGTTCTTAAAATTAATTCATTACTTGTTGTATCAGTATATTTGGCAAGTTTATAGTTATCTCCATTTCCTACAGCACCTAAATACCAAGTAGTATTATCTTCTATCATATCAATATAATCATTACCTACATTGTTTGTTAGATATTCTCCATTTAAGAATGTGCCTATTGTATTGGTAGTTGAATAATAGACACTATCTCCAAAGGCTAAAGTTTTAAAACTATCATTTTCTTTTAAGGGCTCTGCACTTGTTATCTTTGTTCCTACCCCATTCTCATGACTTACTATTCGATATAAGTTATTTTCTCCAGTACCAAAAGTTATATATTCTCCACTATATCTTGTATTTAATAGTATTCCACTATTTTCTTCATCATTATCTCCTAATAATCTATATGGGTCATCTTCTGTACCACTACCTGCTACTATCTTTACATCACTTCTTAAATTTATTGATGGTCTTATACCAACAGTTCCGCCAGCAGACCACACATCTATTTTATCAATATTATCACCATACCAAACATATGAGGCATCATAAGGTGTTAAAGTCCACCATTCAAGTGATGTAAACAAATAACTATTTACATAACTGTTGTTATTACAAGTCATTGCATATTCATAAATATTTAATAGTCCTACTGCATCTTCTACTATTGTTGTTTCTGGTGGTTTACTTGTATCACTCATCATTGTAGCATTCCATTTACTATCTAGTTTTATAAACCTTTCATAATCTCTTAAATTATATAAAAAGCCATCTACACTTGTATCATTTAACCACTCTTCCACATAACTACCCTCAAAAGCAGAATCGCCACTAGAATAGTTAATTGAACTTATATTCCACTGGGTTACAAGTTTAACTGTTTTCTCTTCATCATTTATAGATACCGCTCTCCATAATTTACCACTATACCATATATAATTATTTGGATCTTCTCCTGTTATAAACGTATCTACTCCATCATCATATAGATTTTCTTCAGGAATATTATTAAGTAATACTGTAGATGCTACATCTCCTACTGGTTGAGTTGCTACTACTCTTAATTTTCCTTTAAAGGTTTTACCACTTGCTTCTTCTGTTGTGGCACCATAGTCTATCCATATTCTTAAAGTATAGTTTACTGTCTCATCAGGTCTTATGGTTCCAAAATCTACTCTTCTATTAGGATTACTTCCCATTGTTGTTAAGTTTTTAGGATTAAATGTTTCATCATTTCTTGTTAGACTATATCTTATTGAAGAGTCCGGCATCCTTGTTTCATTAGTGTCTAACTCTACATCATCTAGATATATTGTATAATCAGTATCTATATTTCCTTCATTAGTTAAACTAAAGTTAAAACCATTTAGATTCATTCCTTCACTATCTTCTAGTGGTATTATTTTTTCTAAAGTAAGTTCATTTCCTTCTGTTAAGGTTAAGTTAAGTGTTCCTGCTCTAATAGCATAATCTTTATCTCCTTGCAAAGTTGTTCTTAGATAAGCGAATGCTAAGCCTATTAAAAGTAGAACTATTATAACAATTCCTATTACTATGTATTTCTTATTATTCTTTATTGCTTCTTTCATTAGGCATTACCTCCTATTGCTGCTACTAGTCGGAAAGAAGCACCAGCATTAGCAGCACCAACACTAATAGTATAGTAAAAATAAAATACGCCTGCTTGATTTCTAATGTTACTATACAAACCGCCACGTATAAGCCAAGTATATTCCTCGTTTATCATTATTTGATAATCATTATACCATCCATTTGTTTCAGAAAATCCGTGAGACAAACATTCACTTTCATTACATGCTGTATTTACATTAGAAGCGGTATATTTATCATAATATTTTGAGCCTGGCATTTCTAAAAATCCACTATTACCTACTATATCATTATAATTAGCCATAACATATTCAGGAGCACCTCCACTCATATCATAGATTCCATATATATTTCCTGTAGTTGAGGCTCCTGTTCCATTTATATCAACATCATAGGTGTATTGACAGCCATAATCAGCATTAGAGTTCGAAGAGCTTCCTAAGCTACAACCTGTTATATATTGATTACTTTTATTTTGAAAGATCTCTTTATTTGTACCTGTAAAGTTAGTATTACCTAACTTACCATATTTTGATT
>CAMMBX010000123.1 GCA_946494345.1 uncultured Mycoplasmatota bacterium
TCCACACTTTGGAAACACTATCAGTTACACAAATGATTTTGACAAAAGTTAATATTTATGATACTATGAATATGTAAAGGAAATTTACATATCATAAAAAAAGGGAATACCTAGCTTGCTCTGTTAGGTATCATCCCAAAAAAAGTTTTTGGTTAGGTACCTACTAAGGAGTAGGTACTATTTTTATTAACATAAATAACAAAACTATTATTACGAAAATAAGTGAAAATATGATATAACATAGAAACTTTTCTGTTTTTCTCATATTATCAACTCCCCTTTCACATTATTTATTAAATAAGTTTAGGGGATAGTACCTAACTAGCTATGTATTCCTACTACAATAGTATCACAAATAATTCACTAAATCAATCAAACAAGATACATTTTCTATCAAAAAAATACGTTCGCCATATTCTCTTAAAAATAGATAAGACTTTCTTTTTAATATTTTCTTTTAGTTGTTCTTTTTCAATAACTTTTATAATTTTATTTTCTCTTTCTAAAAATTCATTTCTTGCTTCCTCAGAAGTAATTCCTGCTCTTATAAAAGTCCCATCTTCTAACATTATTTTTTTACCTTTTGGTACGTTTAAAAACATTGAATGTTCTCCACTACCAATCATAACTCTAATATTTTTTATTTTTGATTTTATCATAATGTCATTCTCTTTTGTTAATATATTAACACATTTTTTAAACAATTAAACTTTTCTTACATAGATTATATTGGTGATATAATGAATAAAATTGATTATGAGTTTTATAGTTTAATTAAGAAGTTAGAATTAATGAGTAAAGAAGAAGTCTATTTAAATATAAAGAATAGATATCTAAGTCTTAATGAAGAGTTAAGAGGTAATATTGAGACTTTTCTTAATAGTTTTAATTATTGGGGTAAGTTAGATTATATTAATAATGACTTTGATGAGATAAATAACATAGTTAATCTTCTAAAGGATAATTTAACTGATTTAGTAGTATTTTATCAAAACTTAAAAGATTATAAGTCTAAAAAGATATTACTAGCTATACTTAGAAATTATTATTACTATGACTTTACGATGTTACATGAAGTTATAGATACTTGTTATAAACATTATTTTGATCCTGATTTAGTTAAGACTACTAAAGATACTGTTTATGTAGATGTAGGTAGTTATATAGGAGATAGTGTTGATGACTTTTTAGATACTTATTTAGAAGAATATAAAAAGATTTACTGTTATGAAGTTACTGATTCTTCAATCTCTACCCTTAAAGATAAATTTATCTTTAATGAAGATATTATTATAAGAGATAAGGCTTTGTATGATAAAAAGACTACTTTAAGCATTAATACTAGTAGTGTTGATAATTCTGCTAATACCATAACTGATGATAAAGGTGATATTGAAGCGGTAACTTTAGATGAAGATATAAAAGAGAAAGTAGATATTATTAAGATGGATATTGAAGGAGCTGAGTTTAAGGGTTTAGAGGGTGCTAAAAAGCATATTAAAAATGATAGTCCTACTCTATTAATATCTATTTATCATGGATTTAATGATTTAATTAGAATCCCTAAATTAATTAAGAGTATCAATAAAAACTATAACTTTTATTTAAGGTATTATGGTGGTAATATCTTCCCTACAGAAATTGTTTTAATTGCAAAGAAAAAAGCTAACTAAATAGCTTCTTTTTTATCCTTTATACTCTCCACCATTAACATGTATTACTTGACCTGTTGTATAGCTAGAATCATTACTTGCTAAATAAACATAGATAGCTGCTATCTCATAGGGTTGCCCTGCTCGCTTCATAGGACCAGTAGAACCAAATGTCGGAATATCTTTAGCCTTTCTACTAGCAGGTTGTAGGGCTGTCCAGAATGGTCCTGGGGCAACGGCATTTACTCTTATATTTTTAGGAGCAAGATTAGTAGCAAGTGCCCTTGTAAAACCAACTATCGCTCCTTTACTTGTTACATAATCAATTAAGTCCCCTTCTCCATTATAAGTCGTAATAGAAGTGGTATTAATAATACTAGAGCCACTCTTTAAATAAGGAAGTACAGCTTTAGTTAAATAAAACATAGAATAAATATTAGACTTCATCGTATAGTCAAACTGTTCATTAGAAATATCGGTTAAGTTATCGGCAAAATACTGAACACCTGCATTATTAACTAAAATATCTATCTTACCATAACAGTTTACTGTCTCGTTTACAATAAAGCTAGAAAAGTCCTTATTCTTTAAATCACCATGGATTAATAATACTTCTCCTCCTAATCTTTCAATATAATCTTTTGTATCATTAGCATCCCTTTCTTCATTATAATAAACTAAAACAAGCTTTGCACCTTCTTTAGCAAAAAAGACGGCCACTGCCCTACCAATACCAGAATCTCCTCCTGTAATAATGGCAACTTTGTCTTTTAACTTGCCACTGCCTTTATAATTTGAATCATCAAAAACAGGAAGAGGCTTCATTAAGTATTCCATACCTGGTTGTATATCTTGATGTTGTGGTGGATAATATACTGGAAAAGTCCTACAAGTCTCGCCTTTCGTATAAGGCCTAATAGTATCAAATTTATTAAACATATATAACACCCACTAAAATTATATTTGTAAAGAAAGTGTCTTATTACTTAATATTTATACATAAAACCATTTGATATGTTAAAATTAAAATAAGGAGATGGTTTTATGAATGATACAAATATGTTAAAAGAAATTAGAGAAATTACAGCATTAGAGGCCTGTATAGAAAAGAATAAAGATGTAATACCTGCTATTGCTAAAGAGATTAAAGAATTTAGTCCTAAAAACTTTATGATAGTTGCAAGAGGAACATCTACTCATGGAGGTATCTTT
>CAMMBX010000124.1 GCA_946494345.1 uncultured Mycoplasmatota bacterium
CAATTTATACCAAATTTTTCTTCATAAAATTTAGTATAAATTGCTAAACATTTTATCATAATTTTTATTAATCAATTGATAGTATGGATAGTTTTCTTTATAAAAATCTAGAAATATACTTATATTGTCTTTGTATAAAGATATATTATTCTTATATCTAGTTATTAATTCTTGCTGTTTTTCTTTACTTAAAGGCTTAGCTTCATAATATCTAGCATTGCTATTATCAAAAATATAAAGTGGATATTTCTTTTCTTTTGTTGCTTCTTCTGAATAAAAGGCTTTTGCTATATGTCCATCACCGCTTAATAAAGATATAGTTTTTGGAGTTAAATCTGCAAAAAACTCATAATCATTTTCTTTAATATAATTAAACATATGCCCTTTATCTTTATGGAATCCTTCAGTAACTATTACATCATTAGTTATTCCTTTTAGTGTTAACAACTTTTTTGTAAGAATACTAATATTTCTACAACAGCCTTTTCCTCTAAATAGAACTAATGAAAAATCAAATTTATTAAGAAACATTATTTCTTTTAAATCATCAACAGTATATTTATAAGACATCGTAGTTGATAATAAACCACTTTGAATTAAGAAATGATATAAACTTATTTTATCAATGATATCTCTTACTTTAAATATATCTTCTAAATTATCAATGTTTTTTACAACTTGTCTAAAATCTTTTAACATTTCTATACGCATACTATTATTTTCATAATCATTTAAGTATGCTCTTTGGGCTGGGGATAGAATAGAAATATCTAAAAATTCCAATAAATTATATATTTTCATATTTTTTCCTTTCTACTTTTTTATCAAAATTTTATTATCTATGTTTTTCTTTAAATCAAGTATAATCTCTTTTTCTCTTTTTATATTAGTGATATGTTTTTTAATAAAATCTATATTATTGTTTTCTAGTTCTCTTTCGTATATACGATTACCTTCATAAATAGTATCTGTTAAGTTAGATAACTCTATATAATTACAAAGGTCTGTATTATTTTCAATAAATTCTTTAATTATATCTATTTCTCCATCAAATTGATGTCTATTTATTAGGAAAATCAATTGCTCATTTAGTAAAAGTGGATACCAAAGTTTAATTTCGTTGTTATATCCAATAGCTCTGTATCTACCATCACTTTGTTTTGTTTTGATTGAAGATAGATATTTACTTAAGTCACTATTTTCAATTTTATATTTTCTTAAACTCATTATCTTATTAACTATATTTTCTGTAATATATGTATTTGTTATTTCATCAAGTGTTCTACCTATTTCTTTAACTTTATATCCTTTTTGATTATAGTCTTTAATATAATATGTTTCATTTAGACCACTTCTCATATAATATGTATTTGTATCTATTAAAATATTAGTATTATAATATCCCATTAAAGCATGTCTAACTTCATGAGCTAACATCTCGAGTTTTAAAGCTTCTGTAGCTAAATAATCGCCTACATGAGTACCCATTATTATAGTCTGAGGATTTTGTTTTAAACTTGCATTTTCAAATACCTTTAAGTTAGGTGTAAAAAGTGTAACAGCTGCACTACCCTCTTGCATTGGACCATAGCCATATTTAATTGATACTTCATTAACTGTCCCCTTATCATAAATAATTCTTACTTTATTAAATAAATCATATAACGGATAATCACACTTTTTACCAAATTCCATATAAAAAGCTAAATATATAAAAGTGATCATATCTAAAAGTTCTTCACTATAATTATATTTTTTAGCAATGTCTTTTAATAAAAAATACTTTTCTTTTAATACTTTATTAAAGTTAGTGTTTTCCATTATAATCATCTCTTTCTATAGCTAGATTTATTATTTTCTTTTACATACTTCTCTATATCAGTTATATCTTTAGTATCAACATATAGTCCTTCGTATTCATTTGGTATTTTTCTTCCATAGCGATTATAAAATGCACTATTCTTTTCAGTAGAAAACCAAACAATATCTTTATTTTTTTTTGATAGTTTAACCATGTCATCACTTATATCAAGATCTGAAAAAATATATATTTTTCTATCTTTTATATCATTTAATTCTTCATACAAAGTTTGATTTTCTTTATACACTATACATTCAAAGTTATGGTAATTTTGTTTTTCAGAATTAACAACTTCTTTAACATTAATACTATTTGAGTTTTGTTTTTTTATTAATATTCTTCTTAGTATTTGGCTATTATATGTTAAATATATCAGTGAACCTTTTATAGCAACACTACTTATAGCATTAACATACATTTCTAAAGAATTGTCATTGGAAGGTGATAGGTCAAAAACATAAACATCAGGCTTAAAAACAGGGCTTAATAAATCATCAAAAATTTTAAATTTTTGTTCAGTAATGTAATGCTTAATTATTTCCTTTTTATTGTATTTATAAGTGCCTTTTTGATATTGTTCATAACTTTGTGAGACTAATTTTTTTAATATTTTGTATACTGTTGTAGGTGTTATACTATTAATCTTTTTACTTGCATTATGAGAATTATCAGGTGTTATTTTATTCGATTTACCTTTACATTCTTCATCATAATTATTAAGTAAATCATCAAGATTATTATCTTCTAGGTCTTCAACACTGTCATTATCTGATAAATCTATATCATCTTCGGGTTCATTTTCTGTAGATGGCTCTTCATCTTCTGAACTTTCTGAATATTCTTCTGTTCCATTACCACTGCCATTATCCGATAAATCTATATCGTCTTCAGGTTCACTTTCTGTAGTTGGCTCTTCGTCTTCTGAACTTTCTGAATACTCTTCTGAGTCTTCACTACCATTATCTGATAAAT
>CAMMBX010000125.1 GCA_946494345.1 uncultured Mycoplasmatota bacterium
TTTGCAATTATTTTTTATATAATAAAGACTTTTCGTCAGAAATTTGGTACAATATTACTGTTTAGAAAGAAGTGAGCATGATGGGCAAAATAGTTTTATTCATGGGTCCTTCTTCTTCTGGAAAAGATGCTATTAAAAGAAGATTAATAAAAGACAATAAATTTTGTTTTAAAGAAATGATAATGTCTACAACTAGACCTAAAAGAACAGGTGAAGTAGAAGGAAGAGAATACTACTTTAAGACTGTAGAAGAAATGTTAAAGTTAGAAGAAGAAGGAAAGATAATAGAGAAAAGAAAATATGATACTGCTTATGGGCCCTGGTATTACTTTACTACTAGTTCTAGTATAGACTTAGAACATTATAATTATATAGGGAGTAATACTTTAGAAGGATTAGATGAATTCGTAAAATTCTATGGCCTTGATAATATTATTTCCTTTCTAATAAAAGTAGATGATGGTATTAGATTAGAAAGAGCCTTAAATAGAGAAAGAAAAGAGAAATATCCTAAATATAAAGAATTATGTAGAAGATTTCTAGCAGACGATATCGATTTTAGAGAAGAAAACATTAATAAAAGAGAGATAACTAGTATTATCTATAATAATGGTAGTATAGATAATACTATAGGAGAAATAGAAAAAGTTTTAAAATTAAAATTGTAAGGATGTGATAATATGCATTTACCAGATTTTAAAGTTGCTCGTAGTAGTACAAAAATAGATTATAAGAAAATAGATTATAAATTAAATCCTAAATATCTTGATAAATATAAAGGTAAGAAATGTTATTTAAAGACATATGGATGTCAAATGAATGAACACGATAGTGAGAATATTAAAGGAATATTAGAACTATTAGGTTTTGATTTTACTGATAATATGGATGAAGCTGACCTAGTCTTATTAAATACCTGTTCTATAAGAGAAAATGCTCATAATAAAGCCTTTGGATTACTTGGTAGAGCTAAACATTTAAAACAAACTAAAAAAGACTTAATAATTGGTTTATGTGGATGTATGGCTCAAGAAGAAATAGTTGTAAATACAATTATTTCTAAGTATCCTTTTGTTAACTTCGTAATAGGAACCCATAATTTCTATCAATTACCAGAAATATTAGAGAAGAGTGAATCTAAACAACAAATAGAAGTATATTCAAGAGAAGGGGACTTAATAGAAGACCTTCCTGCTGATCGAACTAGTAAATATAAAGCTTATGTTAATATTATCTATGGATGTGATAAATTCTGTACTTATTGTATTGTTCCTTATACTAGAGGAAGACAAAGAAGTAGAGAAAAGGAAGATATTTTAAAAGAAATTAATAGCCTTATAGAAAAAGGATATAAAGAAGTAACTCTATTAGGACAAAATGTTAATGCTTATGGTAAAGACTTATATGATAATTATTCTCTAGCAGAGCTTTTAGAAGATGTTGCTAACACCAATATTCCAAGAATTAGATTTATGACAAGTCATCCCTGGGATTTTAATGATAAAATGATTGAAGTAATTGCCAAATATCCTAATATTATGCCAAGTATCCATTTACCAGTTCAATCAGGTAGTAATAGAATACTAAAGCTTATGGGAAGACGTTATACTAAAGAAGAATATCTTACATTATTTCATAAGATGAAAGAAATGATTCCTAACTGTGCTATATCAACTGATATAATTGTAGGCTTTCCTGGAGAGACAGAAGAAGATTTTCTTGAGACTATCTCTTTAGTTAAAGAATGTAAATATGATAATGCCTATACTTTTATTTACTCTCCACGTGTAGGAACACCAGCTGCTAAACTTACCAGTAATGTTACTAAAGAAGAAAAAGAGAAAAGGCTTTATAAACTTAATGAGATAGTAAATACTTATTTTAAAGAAAATAATGAAAAGCTTGTAGGCAAGACTGTCCCTGTTCTAGTAGAAGGTATTAGTGATAAGAAAAACGAATATTTTGGTTATAGTGATACTAATAAACTAGTTAATTTTACCGGTGATAATGTAGAACTAGGTAGTATAGTTAATGTTTTAATTACTACTGCTAAAACATGGAGTTTAGATGGAAAAGTTGGCAAGTAATGAAGAAATAGAAAAGAAAGCCCTAGAACTAGTAAAAGCCATTAAAGAAGACAAAGACTATCAAGAATATCTTTATTTAAGAAAAAAAGTTAAAGAGAGTAAAGATATAATGGAAAAAATAAACAATGTAAAAACTTTACAAAAACAGTATGTTAAAAGTGCCTATCTTGATAAAAATATAAAACAAGAATTAGATAAAAAACTAAATAGTTTAGACTCTATTCCTTTATATAAAGAATATATAATTAAAGAACAAAAAATAAACAGTATCTTTATTAGTATGAAAGAAGGACTAAATATTATGTTTGAAAATATCTTAAATAATAAAATTTCTTAAAAAAGTATAAAATTTGTAAATTCAAGCTGTTTATAGAATGAATTTTAGTTAAAAGAGGCGAATTTAAACAGTTTTCCCTCTTTTTTTGTTCTGAATTTGCAAAATCCTCTTTTTGCATTAATCCCTCTTCCATGTTAGAGACATCTACGTAGAAATATTAAAAATTATTGGAGGAATTAATGAAAGAAGAAGAACAAGAGAAGAGATTAATAAATTGTTAGAAGAATTAAATATCGAATAGTAATAGATATCAACTATTTATACTGATAGAGCTTTAATCTATCAGTTTTTTGTACTTTTTACCTGGATAAAGCATAGACTAAATTAGAGGAGGGAAACGTATGGCAACTTTTAAAGAAATAGTAACAAAAGCTGTTATTGGTAAAGGTAA
>CAMMBX010000126.1 GCA_946494345.1 uncultured Mycoplasmatota bacterium
TTTACTGATGAAGGTATTAAAAGATTTAGTAATAAACTAAGAAAAATGGGTATTGATGATGAACTTGAAAAAATGGGAGCGACTGATGGGGATATGGTTAGAATATTAGATTTTTACTTTGAATATAGGAAATAAAATGGACTTAGATAGAATAATATACCCAGAAGAAAGATTCTTAGAATATCGTGATTATTTAATAGATTTAATTTCTACTTCTTATTATAAAGGCTCTAAAGATTTAATTTCTAAAAGAATAAATGATGCTTTATATTTCTTTGACTCTATACCAAATGATGCTTATAAAGCTTTAAAAAATATAGGTTTTAATCCTAAAGAAAATAAAGAGTTAATCAATTATTATTTTCTAAATAAAGATTATCATTTAAGAACTAAAGAAATTAAATCTACTGCTTTAAAAGAATATTATTCATATTTAAGAGATGTTTTGAAAATAAATAAAAAAACTTTTAATAAAAATAAAAATGCTATTTTAGGTTTAAACTTTGAAATGTTTTCTAAAGATATGAAAAATCTTATAAATAATCCTAGTGTTGATCAAGAAATGAGAAATACTTTGGCTATTTTACAACAGGACTATTTAGATTCCTGTGAAGAATTAGGCTTAAGTCCTTTAGTTGATGAAAAGAAAATAAATGAACTTTTCAACTTTATTGAAAGGCAAGGAGATTATACTGAACAACAAATTATTAATGTTACTTTATTTGGTAAAAACTTATTAGAAAAAATGAATGAACTTAAGGGAATATCCTTATATAAGAAACTATCTATAGCATCAAAGGCAATATTTATTGAAGATGAAAATTATGCTGTAACATCAAGCTTTAAATTAACTAATGATATAGATAATAATATAACTACATTATCAATGCCTATTCTTAAAATAATGTCATGTAAAGGTTTAGATATAATTTTACTTCATGAATTAATACATGTTAGTGAAATAACTAAAAAATCTAATTGTATTATTGGTGATGTAAATTATACAATGTTTAATGAATTTAGGACACAAGCGAAAGCTAGAGATTTATTTGTAAAGCTAAGAAAAGATAATATTCATATCTTTGATCAGGATGATAATGATGATACTTTGTATAAAAGTAATTATGATTATTTTCTTCCTTTAATTAGTCCTTTGTTAGAAGATTATCAATATTTGTTTGATTACAGTGCCCTTAGTAATAAATTATCTTTACTATATAAAAATTTTGGCAGAGAAAACTTTATAGACTATTGTAAGTATTTAACAAAAGTTTATCAACTTGCAACTTCTTCTGATATTATTGTTACAGAAGATATGTTAAATATAGATTTTTGCTATCAACAAATAGAGAGAATGAAATCTTATACTAAAAAGAAAAATATTAAATAAAAAAATGTATCTTTTTAAGTTTCCTTAAAGATACATTTGTGTTATTATTTACCTAGGAATACTTAGCCAATTAGGTACTATCTCCCTAACTTATATTTTTTATAATGTGAAAGGGGAGTTGATAATATGAGAAAACTTGAAAAATTTCTATGTTATATCATATTTTCACTTATTTTCGTAATAATAATTTTATTATTTATGTTAATAAAAATAGTACCTACTCCTTAGAGTGGTACTATAATCCACAAAAATCGGGATAGTACCTAACTGCTCAAAGCTAGGTATTCCTCTTTTTTATAATATGTAAATTTCTTTTACATATTCATATTATCATAAATAATTAATTTTATCAAGAGGTGATGATGTCATGACTTTAAATATAGATAATGAAACTTATAATTTAGAGATAGTTAAGAAAAGTACTACTAAAAATATTTATATTAGAGTTAAAGATGATTTAACTATCTATGTGACCTGTAATACTCTAACTTCTAATAGAAAGATAATGAGTGTAATAGAAGAAAATTATGATTCTATTAGAAAAATGATAAAGAAAGTTAAAGAAAAGATAAAATTTAATAGTGAATTTTACTATTTAGGGAAAAAATATGATATTATATATACAGAGTTTTGTAATCTCAAATTGGGTGAGAATAAGGTTTTTATTAGTAGAGATTTTGATCTAGATAAATGGAAGAAGAAAGAGGCACTTAGAATATTTAGTGAACATTTAGAGTTGTGTTATAGAAGTTTTTCTAGAAAGATACCTCATCCTAAACTAAGACTTAGGAAGATGACTACTAGATGGGGAGTATGTAATATTAAGACTCATGTTATTACATTAAACACAGAATTAATTACTAAAGATATAAGATGCCTTGATTATGTTATTTATCATGAGTTAAGTCACTTAATAGAAGCGAATCATTCTAAGAAGTTTTGGGCTATTGTTGAAGAGAATTGTCCTGATTATAAGAAGTGGAGAAAATTAACTAATAAATATGGAGAAGAGGAGTAGTATGGTTATAACTAGTTTAGATAATGATAAAGTTAGGTACTATTATAAATTAGGGAAGAAGAAATATCGTGATCTTAATAATGAGTTTATGGTAGAAGGGGAGCATCTTGTTTTAGAAGCTTATAAAGCTGGTGTTTTAAAAGAAGTTTTATTAGAAGAAGGAGAGGTTTTACCAATAGATGTAGAACAAGTAGAAGTAAGTAGAGAAGTCTTAAAAAAAATAAGTACTTTATCTTCTCCTCCTAAGATGATAGGACTATGTGAGAAAATAATAGATACTACTATTGGTAAGAGAATTCTAATATTAGATGAAATACAAGATCCTGGTAATATGGGTACTATTATTAGAAGTGCAGTTGCTTTTAATAT
>CAMMBX010000127.1 GCA_946494345.1 uncultured Mycoplasmatota bacterium
GGTATTAATAAAGATAATTTAAGACTTAGAGATCATAAGAAAGAAGAGTTAAGTCATTATAGTAATGCTACTACTGATATTGAATATAAATTTCCTTTTGGTTTTGGAGAATTATGGGGTATTGCAAGTCGTACTGATTATGATTTATCTTCTCATGAAAAAGTATCAGGTGTAAGTCAAGAATATTTAGATCCTACTACTAATGAGAAGTATATTCCTTATGTTATTGAACCTAGTGTTGGTGTTGATAGACTTATGCTTAGTATTCTTTGTGATTCTTATAATAAAGAGACTTTAGAGGATGGAAGTGAAAGAGAAGTATTAAAGCTTCATCCTTATCTAGCTCCTTATAAAGTATCTATTTTACCTTTAATTAAGAAAAGACATAGTGAGAAAGCAATGGATATTTATAAAATGTTATCTAAAGAATTTTCTGTTAGTTATGATGAAGCGGGATCAATTGGTAAAAGATATAGAAGACAGGATGCAATTGGAACACCATTTAGTTTAACAGTTGATGATAATACTATTGATAATGGAACTGTTACTTTAAGAGATAGAGATACGATGGAACAAGTAACATTAAAACTTGAGGAAGTTGTTTCTTATATTAATGAGAGGATTAAGTTTTAATGGGACCAGTTATTGGCATATTAACAAGAAGTGGTGTTAATGAAAATGGAACACCAATGGAATATTGTTTAGAAAGTACTAGAAGAGCGATTATTAAAGTTGGTGGGGTACCTATTATGTTAACGCCTCCTCAAGATATAGATTACTTTACTACTAAGAGTAGTGAAATGCCTGATTTAACTGGTATGGAACAAGAAATGATTTTATATCAGATAGAAAAACTTGATGGCTTATTTATTCCTGGAGGAGAGAAGATTACTAAATATGATTATTATGTCTTATATTTTTGTCTTAAAAGAAACATTCCTATATTTGGTGTATGTTTAGGTATGCAGATGATTGCTAATTATAAAATTGATAACTTTAAGCTTTTAGATGTTCCTAATAAAGAATTACATTATAAAGAAGATTATACGGCACCTGCTCACTCTGTTAATATTGATAAAAATAGTCTTTTATATAAGATATTAGGTAGTGAAGAAATAATGGTTAACTCTCACCATTTAAGATGTGTTGATTATACTAAAGAATGTAATGTAGTTGCTAAGAGTTCTGATGGCGTTATTGAAGCGGTAGAACTTAAAGATTATGATTTTTGTTTAGGAGTACAATGGCATCCAGAGATAACTATTAGTGATGATATTAATTCTAAAAAGATATTTGCATATTTTATGGAGAAAGCTAAGGAAAAGAAAGAAGTTAAGAGTCTTAGTAGTTAAATGGTATTATTGACAATAGAGTTGTTTAATGTTATATTATAGCTACATAAGTGATTATGTGTTGTTAAAAAAGCTGGTGATTCCGACCATAACAGGAACTTAAAAAAGCGGTGATTCCGACCATAACAGGAACTAAAAAAAGCGGTGATTCCGACCATAACAGGAACTTAAAAAAGAAACTAGAGAGCAAACTCTAGTTTTTATCATCTTTCTATTGCAAACATTTGTTTTCTAATATATAATAACTAATTAACAAGGAGGTATAAATTATGAGACTTAAATTAATGCTAGTGAAATTAGATTCAAAATATTGTGATTATTTAAGAAAATATGATTCTAAAGTTCCATATAATTTTGATAGAAAAAAGAATCGTCCTTTTGTAGGGGTCTTATTTGAAGTTAATGATTTTAAATATTTTGCTCCACTTTCTAGTCCAAAAGCTAAATATTTAAAAATGCATGATAATATTGATTTTCTTAAACTAAAAAACGGAGAGTTAGGGGCAGTTAATTTTAATAATATGTTACCTGTAACACTTGATAATGTAATTATTATTGATTTAGATAGTAAAGCTAATGTTAAAAAAGAAGAACTATATAGAAAGATGTTAAAAGAACAATTATATTTTCTTAATCGTCGAAGAGCTAGTCTTTATAGAAAAGCTAGTAATTTATATTTTAATTATACAAATAAGAAATTACCTAATAATATATATAATAGATGTTGTAATTTTCCTTTGTTAGAAGAAAAATGTAGAGAATATAATAGTGTTTTAATAGAAAAATAATTTAACAAAAAAACTTTATAAAGAAAATAAAGAATACATATGTATTGGAAGAAGATGATGCAAATGAAAGATAAGTATAATATGTCTTTAGAAGATGATATATTTTTTGCTAAAAGAAAACTTGTAGATAATATTTATAAGAGTGCTAATCTTAAAGGAATCGCTGTAACTTTCGCAGATACTTATGCTTTTATGAATAATGTTAATACAGGTAATATTTCAATTGATGATATGTTGAAACTCAAAGGTTTAAAAGATGGATGGGAATATGTAATTAATCATGTTAATGAAGAACTAACTATAGATTTTATTAAAAGAATGCATTTTGAAGTATGTAAATGTGAAAGTGTTTATCCTTTAGGTGATTTTAGGGATAAAGTTGTTGGTATTACTGGTACTTCTTGGAGACCTAAACTTCCTAGTGAATGCGATTATGAAAAAGAATTAAAAGTGATTTTAAATAATAAAAATAAATTAGAGAGATGTATTGATTTATTTTGCTGGATCCAAAGGTGTCAAATGTTTTTGGATGGTAATAAAAGAGTTGCCAACTTAGTTGCTAATAAAGAAATGATTAAAAATGGGCAAGGTATAATAGCAGTACCTGTTGAA
>CAMMBX010000128.1 GCA_946494345.1 uncultured Mycoplasmatota bacterium
CTACTACTTCTCCTGCTGCTATTTTATTAGCAAGTATTTCATCCATTACTTTAATAGTATTCATTATTCTACCTCACAGTTTGCATCTTTTGTTAATCTTTTAATACCAGTAATAGATTTAGAACAAGCAGGACTAGTATAACCAGCACATTTTAAGCAAGCTTCATAGTCGATATCCATATTATAACCAGTATCTTTATTTCTTGTTACGATGGCATAGCTTCCCAAATTACAGGTTTTTGTAGATTCATTGGGATCTTCTAAACTATTTATATAACCCTCACAAACTAATTTTGAAACATCTACTATTAATGATTCTCCTTCGCTAGGTATAGAACCAGAATGATCTATTAAATAGTTTGTAACGCCACTAGTTATATTAAGTTCAAAATCCTCATAAGTTGCATTTCTAGCTTGATTTAAGTATCTAGAAACTCCCATATAAGCAAGACTTGTTAAAATACCAAGTATTATAATTGTAGCGAGTAATTCTAACATTGTAAAACCTTTATTCTTCATTTTTATCATCCTCCTCATGTAAGACATTATATAAATTATTAGCAACAACATCCCCTACTACTTTACTTAA
Source organism: uncultured Mycoplasmatota bacterium (assembly GCA_946494345.1). Lineage (GTDB taxonomy): Bacteria > Bacillota_I > Bacilli_A > RF39 > UBA660 > Onthousia. Next base: position 590 of record CAMMBX010000128.1, read on the forward strand.
TTCATCAATACTAGCTTCTTTCATTTTTTTCATAGAACCAAATTTTTTTAGAAGTTCTTTACGCCTAACCTCTCCTATTCCTGGGACTAAATCTAAGTAACTAGAAAGAAGTCCTTTACTTTTAATGTTACGATGATAGGAGATAGCAAAGCGATGTACTTCTTCTTGAATCTTTGATAGATAAAGGAATAGATTACTATCACTTTTAATATCTAGTATTTTATAATTACTATCAATAACTATATTAGTACGATGATGATTATCTTTTTTTAAACCAATTATAGGTATTGATAAGTTAAGAGATGATATTATTTCTTTAGCAACAGAAACTTGTGTTTCTCCTCCATCCATTACTATTAAATCAGGTAGAACTTCATTATCCATAATTGCTTTGTAGTACCTTCTATATAATACTTCTCTCATAGCACCTAAATCATCTTTAACATCGGTACTAATTTTATATTTACGATATTCATTTTTTAGAGGCTCAAAGTCACGGAAAACAACCATCGCTCCTACATAGTATGTACCAAATAAATGGGAGTTATCAAAGCTTTCCATACGAGAGACACTATCAACACCAAGAAGAGTTTTTAACTCATTTAAAGCCTCCATTTTCTTATTATCATCTTTCTTGAGTGTCTCTAACTCTTCATTTAAAACTACTTTAGAGTTTTCTTCAGCAAGGTCAACTAACTTTTTTAGTTCTCCTCTTTTAGGAACATGAACCTTTACTTTTAAGTATTCACTAAGTAATTCAGCATTTAAAGTATCAGGTATTAATATTTCGTGAGCAAGAATATTTTTATCATAGAATTTAATGATATATTCTTCCATATCGTCAATAACATTATCTAGTGTCTGTAATGTTTCATGATGTCTTCCAAATAGTATTCCTTCTCTTATAAAGAAAACAGTTATGGATAAGTAATTATCTACTACTGTATAGTTAAAGATATCAAAGTTATAATTCTTCTTTAAGTCTATTTTTTGCTTAGTAAGCGTTATATCTATATCAGTTAACATTTCTCTTAATTCTAAAGCTTTCTCATAATTTAAAGCATTACTTGCTTTTTCCATTTCTTTTGTAATCTTCTCTTTAATAAAACTACTGTTACCTTTAAGAAAGCTAGTTATTTCATCAGTCATAGATTTAATAGTATCATGATCTATTTCTTTAATACAATAGCCTAAACATTCATTAATATGATAATAAAGACATTCTTTCTTAGGCAGTTTTTCACATTTGCGTAAAGGATATAATCTATTAATCATATTAACAGTTTTTCTAGCGGCAGTAACATTAGGATAAGGTCCAAATAGTTTATGATCTTTTTTCTTTCTTTTAACATTTCTAACTACTCTTAGCCTTGGATATTTTTCACTTGTTAACTCTATATAGGGATAACTTTTATCATCTTTAAGTAAGATATTATATTTAGGATCATACTTTTTAATTAGGTTAATTTCAAGGATTAAGCTTTCTAATTCACTATCAGTCACAATATATTCAAAGTCATCAATATCCTCTACTAACATAGCTGTTTTACCAGTTACATTACCTCTAAAGTAACTGCTAACACGTTTTTTTAAGTTCTTAGCTTTCCCAACATAGATAATATAACCATTTTTATCTTTCATTTGATAACTTCCAGGCAATTCTGGAACAAGTTTTAGTTTTTCCTTAAAGTCTTTCATAAATACCAACACCTAACAAAAAAATAAGTTATTTTACATAACTTATTTTAGACTAGATTAATTATTTTTACAAGGTGTTTAATGAAACATATTTAAAGATTTATGGGTTAATCTTTCAACCATCATAGTAGCTTTAACTACTCACTTTCTTACATAAGACTTGCTATTTGCTTTTGAGATAAACCCGTTATTTCTTTTATTAAAGGTATTTCTATACCTTTAGAAAGCATTGATTTAGCAATAGATATTTCTTTTTCTTTAGCACCTTGTTCTCTAGCAATTTTACTGTGATATTCTATCTTTAAAGCTTCTTCCTCTTTCCTTCTTTTCTCAGGGTCATATAGTCCTATATTATCAATATTATCTGTTAGTTCATATAATTTATCGGCAACTTCCATAAGTTCCTCATCTCCTTCCGCTATTT
>CAMMBX010000129.1 GCA_946494345.1 uncultured Mycoplasmatota bacterium
AATCAATTTATACCAAATTTTTCTTCATAAAATTTAGTATAAATTGCTAAACATTGTAACACTTGTTATAACAGTTCTTTTTGAACTATTCGCCCGTCCTTTATCTAATTTATTTGGATTAACAGGAGATGTTACAGAAGAGATTATTACAACTTGCACTATGGCTTTAAGAATTGCAAGTATTGGTTATATCTTTATGGGATTTTCTGTTGCAATTCAAGGTGTGTTACAAGCTTTAGGATATGCTCTTAGACCTTTAATAATATCATTACTTAGACTAGTTATCTTTGTTTTCCCAATTGTTTATATCTTTACTTTATCAGATAATGTAATTAACATAGTATGGCGGGCTTTTCCTATTGCAGAAATACTAACGGCATTTATTTCATTTCTTATTTTAAAGAAAACTTATAAAGAGAAAATATCTATTCTTAGGGAATCTAAGATTATTGGGTCTGCTAAGAAGTTAATTATTACTATTTCTCGTGAACATGGTACTAATGGAAAAGAAATAGGTAGAAAAGTTGCAGATAGATTGGGTCTTAATTTCTATGATAAAGAAGAAATGAAAGAATATGCTCTTAAACATTCTTTAACTACTAATAATACTGAAGAGTTATATAGATATTATTTATCTTTAGATGTAGAAAAGGATTCTATAATTAAACAAGCAGAGATTATTAAGAAAATTAGTGAAGAAGGGGACTCTGTAATAGTAGGAAGAGCTTCTGACTTTATCTTAAGAGATAATAAAAATGTTGTTAAAATATTCTTATATGCATCACTTGACTATAGAATTAATAAGGTAAAAGAAATTTATAAAGATGATTATAAAACTGCTAAGAAAAATGTCTTGAAAAGTGATAAGTCAAGAAGTACATATTATGAAGTTATATCTAATCAGAAGTGGAGAGATATGAAAAATTATGATTTGTGTCTTAACTGTGAGATAGGTAATGACAAGATTATTAAGACAATTTGTGATTATGTAGGGAATAGATTAAATTAGTCTATTCTTTTCTTTGCATTTTAATAATTGTTATGATAATCTATAAACTGCTAGAAAGAAGGAATTAGATGATTAAATATTATTATGCAAGAATAACAGATAGTAATTTATATATAGATGATATTAATCTTTTAGAGTATCTTAGTAAGTATTTTCCTGATGTTTATACATATTATCAAGATATGGTTAAGAAAAGTGATATAGTTAATTTTAATAGATATAAAGAATTTAGAATATCTTTTAATAGAAAGGTTATAGAAGAGGGATTATCACCTTATTTATTATTAAAAAAAGAAAATGGGGAACTAAGAGAAATCAATACTAATGATATTTTGGTAGAATCTAATATTAAAAAGCCTAAACTAAAAGAATTAACTAAAGAAGAAGTAGAGGCTTTATATACAGATACTTATATAGATAGAACTAATAAATATATATATATTTTCCTTCAGTTTTATATGATAGCCCTATTTTTGATTTGGATTATGTAGAAGAGAAACAATTTAAAATTATAAAGAAAACAAACTAAGCTTTTTTATATATAAGGAAAGTTTCTACAATACTCTAGGTAGTTTAAATAAAATAATCACGACTATCTAATCGCTGAATTACAATATTAGTTTTTAATTTTCTTTGTCATAAACACCTAGATTTTGATTTTTTGAACGGTGAAAAAAATCAAAATCGGGGCTTCGCCCCACTAGAGTATTATTTAATATATTAAAATTAAAAAGTGTTATCAGTATTTATAATTTACTGGTAACACTTTTAATCTATACCTTTAAAAAACTCTATAATTGGAACATCTAATTTTTTAGATAATACATATATAAATTCTAAACTAAAAGTTTGGTAACTATTATTTTCTATGTTCGCTATCGTACCCTCATTATATTGTACTAAATCAGCAAGTTGAACTTGAGTAAGACCTTTGGCTTTTCTTATTCTCTTTATATTTCGCCCAACTACTACATAGATATATTTATTATCGTTTTTGTTGATTTTCATATATCTCACCTAGAAATATTATCTTACGAGCGACTATAAATTATACTACATTTAATAAATGTACTTTTGCATAGATTTATGATAAACTTATTCAAGGTGATGATATGTGATTAATAAAGTTTTTTGGTTTTTATTTTTAGTTGGTTTTATTATTATATGTGTTCTTGCTTTTACTATTCCAACGGATCCCTTTGAAATGATACCATCAGTAAGTGCATTGTCTTTTGATAAGCCTGTGTGGTTTGCGATTATATTAGTAGGAACATTTTTCTATACACTTATATTAAGTTATATCTTTGACAAAATAAAGAAAAGTCTTACATAAAACTAAGTAAAATTTAATTTTCTAGGTATTTAAGTCCTAGATTTTCAATTTTTGAACGGTGAAAAAATTGAAAATCGGGGCTTCGCCCCACTAAGGTTATTAGATTTTTATTTTTAACTGTATAGATTAAATAAATATAAATAAAAAAACAATTTAAAATAAAAAGAGCCGATTGGAGGGTGTGGGAGGAAAATCGGTTATTTTTATTTTATTTTTCCCTTTTTAATAATGAAAAATTATTTTCTAGTATAAATAGTTTTTTATATAGTTTTATGATAAACTGTATATA
>CAMMBX010000130.1 GCA_946494345.1 uncultured Mycoplasmatota bacterium
TGCTTACTTCTAATCATGGAGATATCTCATTTACACAGTTTTCCTTACACACTCACTTTATTTTTTCTTTATGCATTTTATCAATCATTAAAGCTTCTTCTAAAGTATAATCATCTTTACTATTTCTTGATAATTCATTTGGCATTAAAACACAATTACCTTCTAAAGTTAATTTTTCTGCTATATCAATCATCTCTTTTTTAAATTTATAACTACCACATATTGTTATTACTTTCATATTTACTCACAACTTCCTCCATTATCTTCAAAATACTTTTCTATATTTTCTACGCTGTGCTCTATATTAGCATAATCTGTAATATCTTTTAAATAAATTTTCATATCTTTATTACATTCTTTGCATTCAAAATAATTATCTTCTCCTATTGTAATCAAATAATTATTATCGCCAATAGAACAATTTAAATCAGCTGATACCATCTCTCTCGTTGTCTTTTGTTCATTTGGAAAAGCAGTAAATAAAACTAAAGCAATGACAAATAATATTACATAAATTATTCCTAAAACTCCTAGTACTTTTAATATTTTTATTATTATACCTGCTAACTTTTCTGTATTACTGACTTTAGCTTCTAAAACATTTTTAATATCATTATCAGTTAATTCATCTAAACTAACATTAAACACTTTCGATAATTCTTTAGCTTGTTTAATATCAGGAGATGTCTCACCTAATTCCCATTTAGATATTGTCTGTCTAGTAACACCTATTTTTTCTGCTAGGGCTTCTTGAGAAAGATTATTTTTCTTTCTTAATTCTGATATTTTATTTCCTATTTCCATATTTCCTCACCTCAGTAAAAAGTATATAAAATTAAATTATTCTAATCTACCAATATCTAATGGAACTTCCGCTATTTTTCTTAACATTATAATTTTCTTTTATCTTTCCACTCATGATATAAAATATCTTTTAAAACTAACATAGCATCAAGTTCATTATAATTATAAGTCTTTTGTAAATCACTTAATATTTTTCTAATCTCTTTAGCATACTTTTCTACATCTACTTCATCCTGATAAGTTGCTAACACAGGATATTTACTACTCCAAGCCTTAGTCCAATTTACTTTGTTTTGATTATACTCATTAGTATCTTTTATAATATTCTCAATATCTTGCATATTATTCTCCTTTTATTAACAATGTTATGAACTGTGTTTCTTCTTCCATTCTTTTATCTGTTCTAATCGTTCTTTAAATCTAATCTCTTTACCTTCCGTAGTAGGTTCATAATAGACTTTTCCTTTTAAAGAAGGAGGGAGGCACTCCATAGTAGTTAGTTTATCTTTAGTATCATGAGCATACTGATAACCCTCACCATAATGTAAATCTTTCATTAGTTTAGTAGGAGCATTCCTAATATTTAAAGGGACAGGTTCTGCTAACATCTTTTTAGCATCAACGCTTGCTTTCATATAAGCAGTGTAACAAGCATTAGATTTAGGTGCTAAAGACATATAGATAACCGCTTCTGTTAAGTGAACATTACATTCAGGATAACCAATAAAGTGACAAGCATGATAAACATTAATCGCTACATTTAAAGCATTAGTATCAGCAAGCCCTATATCTTCTGAAGCAAATCTTGTGATTCTTCTTGCAATATATAACGAATCTTCTCCTGCTTCTATCATTCTAGCAAGCCAGTAAATAGCAGCATCAGGATCACTATTTCGCATTGATTTATGTAAAGCTGAAATAATATTGTAATGTTCTTCCCCATTCTTATCATATAACAAAGTCTTTTTAGTTAAACATTCTTCGATTATTTCTTTAGTAACTTTAATAGAGCCATCATCTAAGACATTAGAATTAGTTACAATCATATCTAAAGCACTAAGAGCACTTCTAGCATCACCATTAGCATAACTAGCAATGATGTTTAGAAGATTATCTTCTATAATAACTTTTTCTTTACCAAAACCTCTCTCATCAGTAATCGCTCTTTTTAAAATAACTAAAATATCATCACTAGTTAATTCTTTTAACACAAATACTCTACATCTTGAAAGTAAAGCGTTATTAATTTCAAAAGAAGGATTTTCTGTAGTCGCTCCAATTAAAACAATAGAACCTTTCTCAACGAATGGCAAGAAAGCATCTTGTTGAGCTTTATTAAACCTGTGTATTTCATCAACAAAAACAATAGTCTTAACTCCTAATCTTTTATTAGCTTCTGCTTCTTCCATTACTTTTTTTATCTCTTTAATTCCTGATGTAACAGCAGAGAAAGTAATAAATTCTGACTTAGTCTCATTAGCGATTATTTTAGCAAGAGTAGTTTTACCAACACCTGGTGGGCCCCAGAAAATCATTGAAGAAACATTATCACTTTCAATTATTTTTCTAAGCAATTTATCTTTACCTATCAAATGTTCTTGACCTACAAACTCATCTAAATTAACAGGTCTCATTCTAGAAGCTAAAGGTTCATTTAAAGGATTTTCAAAAATACTAGTCTGTTCCATCTAATCACCTCTTCTAGAATTATTATACTTTAGTGAGATTTATTTTACAATAAAACTTAATTCGCATCAGCTTTAAGGAGTAAAATTTTTTCGCAATCAAATATCTGATATAATAAATAAA